>NZ_VRUT01000034.1:0-33733 GCF_008039465.1 Methylobacterium sp. WL120
GCCGGGGCTCGCGCGCGGAGGCCGGCTCGACCGTCTCGGGCTCGGGCTCGGGCTCGGCCACGATCAGGCTCGGCAGGATGCGCCGCGGCTTCTCCGCCGGCGCCGCGGGCGCCGGGGCGGCGGCCTCGTCGGGCCAGAACGCGTCGAAGGGCGACGGGGTCTCGGGCGCCGGATCCAGCGCGGCCCAGTTCACGGGCGACGGGGTGGGGTCTTCCGGCCAGGACGGGGTATGGCGGTTCTTCGACTTGACCTCGACGGTAAAGGACCGTCGCACACGGCTGCGCAACATGCGGCGTATGATTCTCTTCGATTTGGGGCAGGAACGCGCGAGCGCGTACCGTATTCCATGACGGTTCTTCCGCATCTTGTCGAGGCGAAGGTGAGAAATCGGCTTCCGAAACTGCAATCTTGAGCGGACAAGACGGGTTTCGTCGCCCGCATCAGGCCGTGCGTGCCGCCGGCTCCAAGACTTCGGGTGTCGCGTTTTTCGGTGCCGGGGTCTTCGGTGCCGGGGTCTCCGGTTCCAAGTTTTCCGGTTCCAAGTTTTCCGGTGCCGCGTTTTCCGGTGCCGGGGGCTCCGGCTTCCGCTCTGCGTCGACGGTCACGGCGCCGGTCTTGTCGAAACGCAGCCGCACCGGGAACGGCGCCGCCTCGGCGTCGGTCGCGGCGACCGCCAGGAGGCTGATCCGCGGGCCGCCGCTGGTCACGGCCGCCATCAGGGCGTCGGCGCCGCCGTCCAGATGCGGAATCGTGCCGTCAACGACGAGGATCTCCGGGCGCCGCAGGATCGCGCGGGCGAGATCCACGATGGCCTGCTGGCGCGGCGTGAGCAGGCGGCCGCGGTTGCCCACGTTGAACTCCAGCCCGCGCAGGCGGATGCCGCGTTCGAGGTCGAACTCCTTTACGACGAGGCGGACCTGGCGCTGGATCTCGGCCTCGCCGTGCATGCGCGCGGTGTTGATCCGGCCGAAGAGCAGCGCGTCGAGCACCGAGCTGTGCCGGTTGATCCGCTCGGGATCGTAGGGCTCCACGTCCTCTTCGCCGTCCTCCCGCCGCAGGGCCTCGCGGATCGCGTAGCGCGCCGCCACGAGGCGGGCCTGGTAGGGCCCGTCGAGGAGCCCGAGGCGCTGGCGCGGCTCGACGTAGGCCAGCGCCAGGGCGAGGAACGCCTCGTTGTCGGCGGCCGGGGGCGTCTCGTCGGCGTCCAACGCCGAGAGCCGCTGCTCGAAGACCGGCAGCTCGTCCGGCGCGATCAGCGAGAACCGTCGGAACAGCGGATGGCCCGGAGGCACGTCGCGGAAGATCTCGACGAGGTTGCGGGCGATCGCCACGCCCATCCGGGCGAGGTCGTCGAGCAGGAACAGCTTGTCCAGCGCGGCACGGAAGCGCGGCTCGGCGGCGAGGTCGCGCCCTGTCAGCGCCGGCACGGTGGGGACGCCGAACAGGAGGTTCTCGGCGATCGTCGCCTGCTCGTTGTAGCGCCGCGGATCGAAGGGGATCAGGAGGTCGCCCATGCCCGCGGCGGCGAAGTGCTGCTGCAGCTTCCGGCGCGCGGCGACGACCCGGCGCCCCGGGTCGGAATCGTGGCGCACGAGGCTGTAGGCGCCAAGGCCGAAGCGGTAGAGGTCGTCGCCCATGCCGAGGCGGTTCAGCAGGTCGAGCATGCGGGCGTCGAGGGCGGCGGCGTCCGCGACGCCGAGGGCGGCGTAGTCGATCCACGGATCGCCCGCGTCCTCGATCGGGTTTCCCGTGCGCCGGGCCTCGGCGCGGCGGCGCCGCGCGCGCTCGGGGCTGGCCGCGTCGTCGCGGATCACCGGGCGGCGGCGCAGGCCGTAGGCGAGGTTGTCGCGGATCGTGCCGGGGAACAGCACCGGCTCCGGCCCGGCATAGGCGATCGCGCGGGCGCGCCGGGCCTGCGGCAGGGTGGCGACGTCCACGCCGCCGACCCGCACCGTCCCGCCCTGCGGCACCTGCAGCCCGGCGACCAGGCGCGCGACGACATGGCCGAGGCCGCCGGCCGGCGCCAGGATCGCCGCCTGCACCGGCATCGCGAGGCTGACGCCGCCGAGTTCGAGCGCGGGGCCGCCGAGGGGATCCTTGAGGCTGACGCCGTCGAGCTCGAGCGGGCCGCCGAGCGGCCGAACCAGGCCCTCGCCCTCGGGCTCGGACGGCCGCAGCCGGTGCGGCGCGAAGTGGGCGGCGACCGTCTCGTACTTCACCTCGACGTCGAGGCGCTGCTGGTCCCAGTCGATCAGCTCCTTCAGCGGCGGCGGCAGGTCTCGGTAGGCGGCCAGCACCGCCACGAGCTGGCCGATGTCGAGCTGGCCGCGCAGCGCGAACAAGCCGCCGATCGCGTAGAACAGGAATGGCGTGATCTGTGCGAGAAGGTTGTTGAGGTACTTGACGAGAAACTTGCGTCGATAGATGCGCAATCGCAAATCGTAGAGGCTGAACAATCGCCCGCCGATCTCGGCGCGCTCCCAGCGGCCGGTGTCGTTGACGGTGACCGCCTCGAGCCCGTCCAACACCTCGCCGACGCGGCCTGCGAAGCTGCGCGACGCGATCTGCCGCCGCCGGCTCAGACGGATGATCTCGCGGCGCAGGCGCGGGATCACGATGATCTGCACCATCACGATCGACCCGGCGACGAGGCCGAGCCACAAATTCTGCATCAGGATGAAAATCAGCGCCGTCGCCGCCTGAGTCCCAAGGAAGCACGGCACCACGAGCGCGTCGCCGATGAAGGCGCCGATCGGCTCGACTTCGTCGCGGATGATGGTCGCGGTCTCCGACGACTTCACCTCGCGGGTGGTCTCCGGCGTGAAGCGGAGCATCAGCGAGAACAGCTCGAAGCGCAGGCGCCGCAGCATGCGCTCGCCGAGGACGCCCTTGCTCAGGTTGATCCAGAATTTGAACGCGCCGTTGATCAGCACGAGCGTCAGGAACAGCCCGGACAGCCCGAACAGCAACCCGGTGCGGTCGACCTGGAAGCCGGAGAACAGCACGTCCTCGTCGCCGCCGAGCCAGCCGGGCCAGTGGATGATCAGGTCGAGGAAGTCGACCGTGTCGTGCCCGTTCTTGAACGCCTTGCCGGAGATGGCGTCGTTGACGATGCGCTTGGGCAGGTCGAGCGAGGCGAAGTAGAACGGCAGCGACGCGAGCACGACGGCGCAGATCGCGAGCTGGTCGCGCCGCGAATGCCGCCAGATATAGCCGAAGAGCGTCGGCTCCAGATCGCGCATCACCCCTCCCCGGCCTCCGCCACGCTCCCCATACAGCCTCGTAGGCCCGCGCGTCACACGCATGTCACCCTGCGACGGAAAGGCGAAGTGCGGGCGTGCGACAGCTCACAGGGGCCGCCGACCGTCACGGCCGTCCTCGCGCGGGCATTGTCACGGCGGCCCGGCTTGTGCGACCGCAGGCCGGCTGCGACGCTGCGAGTGCGGCGGCGCGGCCGAGAGGCGGATCGCGATGCGGCAAGGGGGCGTTCGAGGATGAGACCGTGATGCGCGCGAGCCGCGTCCTGATCTATAGCCACGACACCTTCGGGCTCGGGCACCTGCGCCGCTCGCGCACGATCGCGAACGCGCTCGCCGGCACCGGCGAGGTCGAGGCGGTGATCGTCTCCGGCTCCGCGGTGGTGGATCGGTTCGCCTTCGCCCGCGGCGTCTCCGCGGTGCGGGTGCCGGGCGTGACCAAGCGGCCCGACGGCAGCTATGCCGGCCTCGACCCGCAGGTGCCGCTGCCGGAGACGGTGGCCCGGCGCGCCGACATCGTCCTGCGCACCGCGCGGGACTTCCGGCCGGACCTGCTGATCGTCGACAAGGAGCCGACGGGCTTCCACGGCGAGATGCTGGCGACGCTGGAGCATCTGCGCGCCCGCGACTGCCGCGTGGTGCTCGGCCTGCGCGACGTCCTCGACGCGCCCGAGCTTCTGGCGCCGGAATGGGAGCGCAAGGGTTCCTCCGAGGCGGTCCGCAGCTTCTACGACGAGATCTGGGTCTACGGGCTGTCGCGCATCCACCGGCCGCTGGCCGCGCTCCCCGTCGGCGCCGACTTCGCCGACCGCACGACCTATACCGGCTACCTCCGCCGCGCTGCGCCCCCGCCCCGCCCCGACCGGGCCGAGCCCGGCGTCGCGGCCGAGCCGTTCATCCTGGTGACCGCCGGCGGCGGCGGCGACGGCGACGGGCTGATCGACTGGGTGATCTCGGCCTACGAGGCCGACCCCGGCATCCCGCTGCCGGCGCTGGTCGCCTTCGGCCCCTTCCTGGCGCCCGAGAGCCGTGCGGCGTTCCTCGGGCGGATCGCGCGGATCGGACGGAAAGTCTCGGCGATCACCTTCGACAGCGAGATAGAGTTGTTGATGGAGAAAGCCAGCGGCGTAGTAGCCATGGGCGGCTACAACACGTTCTGCGAGATCCTATCCTTCGACAAGCGCGCGGTGCTGGTGCCGCGCACGACCCCACGTCGGGAGCAGGAAATTCGCGCGACGGCCGCCGAGAGCCTCGGTCTCGCCCGAACCGTGCTGGAGGCGGACGGGCGCGATCCTGCGCGCATGGCGGCTGCGCTCCGCGCCCTCCCCGACCAGGCGCGCCCCTCGCGCGCGAACATTCCGGACCTGCTCGGCGGCCTCGACCGGATCGCCGAGCGCGTCCGCGCGCTGAACGCCGCCGCCCCGGCTCTCGCGCTCGGGGACCGGGCGTGAGCGAAGCCCGCATCGCGATCGTGCTGAAGGGCTATCCACGGCTGTCGGAGACCTTCATCGCCCAGGAGATCCTGGCGCTCGAAGGGCGCGGCCTCACGCTGGCGATCTGGTCGCTGCGCCGCCCGACCGACGCGAGCCGCCATCCGATGCACGGCGCGATCGCGGCGCCGGTCTTCTATTTGCCCGAATACCTGCACGAGGCGCCGCTGCGGGTGCTGCGGGCGCTGGCCTCGGGCCTTCGGCGCCGGCGCTTCGGCGCCCTGGTCCGACAATTCACGGGTGATCTGCTGCGCGATCCGACCGCCTCGCGCGTGCGCCGCCTCGGGCAGGCCCTGGTGCTGGCCCGGGAGCTGCCCGACGCGGTCGATCACCTGCACGCGCACTTCCTGCACACGCCGGCCAGCGTCGCCTGCTACGCCGCGCTGCTGACCGGGCGAAGCTGGAGCTTCTCGGCCCACGCCAAGGACATCTGGACGACGCCTGACCGGGAACTCGCCGACAAGCTCGCCGACGCGGCCTGGGGGGTGACCTGCACCCGCGACGGGCTCGGGCGCCTGCGGGCGGTGTCCGGACGCGTTGACCCGGAACCCGGCCACGTCGCGCTCGCCTATCACGGCCTCGACCTCGCGCGGTTTCCCGAGCCGGCTGCCCGCCCGCCGCGGGACGGCACGGATGCCGGCGACCCGATCCGCCTGCTCTGTGTCGGCCGCCTCGTCCCCAAAAAAGGGCACGACGACCTGATCGAGGCGCTGGCGAGCCTGCCGCCGACCTTGAACTGGCGCCTCGACCTCGTCGGCGGCGGCGAGTTGCGGGACGCTCTGAAGGCTCGCGTCACCGAACGTGGGCTAGCATCTCGCATCACCTTCCACGGTGCGCTGGCCCAGCCGGCGGTCGTTGCGGCGATGCGGGCGGCCGACCTGTTCGTGCTGCCGACCAAGCCTGCGCCCTCCGGCGACCGCGACGGCCTGCCGAACGTGCTGATGGAGGCCGCATCGCAGGGGCTGCCAATCCTCGCCACGGCCTTCGCCGGGACGCCGGAGTTCATCACCGACGGGGTCGAAGGATGCCTGGTCCCGCCCGGCGATCCGGCGGCGCTGTCGGCGGCGATTCTCGCATTGGCCGGCGATCCGGCCCAGCGGCGGCGCCTCGCGGACGCCGCCCATACGCGCCTGCTGCAGGATTTCTCCCTCGACGCGGGCATCGACCTGATCGCCGGGCGGCTCGCCGCCTCGGCCGGGATCGAACTGCCGCGGCGCGCGGCGCCTGAGAGTTCGCCGGCGACGGGGGCCTGCGCATGCGGGTGCTGATCGCCGTCACGCACCTCCTCGGCGCCGGGCACCTGACGCGAGCCGCTGCGATCGGGCGCACCTTCGCCGCCGCCGGCCATGCGGTGACGCTGGCGTCGGGCGGCGACCCGGCCCCGACAGTGCGGCTCGACGGCCTTCGCCACGTCCAACTGCCGCCGCTGCACGTCAACGGCACCGCCTTTACAAAACTCCTCGGCCCGGACGGGCAGGAAGCGGGTGCCGACCTGCTTGCGGCGCGCCGGGCACGGCTCCGGCAAGCGCTGGACGAGGCGGCGCCCGACGTGATCGTCACCGAGCTATTCCCCTTCGGTCGCCGGGCGCTCGCCGCCGAATACCTCGACCTCGTCGAGGCCGCCGCGGCGCGGCACCCGCGCCCGCTAATCCTCGCCTCGATCCGCGACGTGCTCGTGGCGCCGGCCAAGCCCGAGAAGGTCCGAACGGCCCATGCTCAGATCGCCGCCCTGTACGACGCGGTGCTGGTGCACGGCGATCCCGCTCTTCTCCCCCTAGACGCCTCCTGGCCGGTAGACGCTGGGCTGAGGCCGAAACTGCGCTACACCGGCTACGTCGACGAGGCTACGGAGCCGGTCGAGGCAGGCAGGACCCGCTCGGGCATCCTGGTTTCGGCCGGATCGAGCGCGGCCGGGCTCGACCTCTGCCGCGCAGCGGCCGACGCCGCACGGCAGCGCCCGGACCTCGGCTGGCGCATCCTCGCCGGCAACGGCATCGCGCAGGCCGGGTTCGACGCCCTGGGGGCGGAGCTCGCAGACGGGGTGCTGACGCGGGCGGTGCCAAATTACCGGCCGCTGCTGGCGCGGGCGGCTGTGTCGGTGAGCGCCTGCGGCTACAACACCGCCGTGGACCTCCTCGCCACCCGGACGCCCTCCGTGCTGGTACCGTTCGCGGCCGGTGCCGAGACCGAGCAAAGCCTGCGTGCCGAGCATCTTGCCGCCCGCGCCATTGCCCGAGTCGTGCCCGAGAGCGCGCTCTCCGCGGCAACCCTCGTCGACGCGGTGGAAGCGGCCGGCGGGGCGCCATCCCCCACCGCGCACGGCATCGATCTCGGCGGAGCGAAGCGTACCGTTGCCATCGTGGAAGCGCTCTTCGTTGCGCGCGGCCGGGTCACAAGGGCGAAGAAAAGTCCCTTCGACCGCCTGCGCGCCGTCCTCGACGACGCGGGTGAGAACGGCCGCGCGGTTTCGATCTGGTGGCGCGACGACGACGCTGTCGCCGCGACCCCGGCGCTCGACCGGCTGCTTGCACTCGCCGAATCGGTTGCAGCACCGCTCCTCATCGCGGCGATCCCGGCAGGCGTCGCGCCGTCCCTCGGCGCGCGGCTCTCCGATTGTGGGAGGGTCAGCCTCGCGGTGCACGGCCTCGCGCATGCGAACCATGCGGCGCCCGGCGGCAAACCGTCTGAATTCGGCGCCGACCGGCCCCTGCTGCGCGCCGTCGCCGACGCCGCGGAGGGGCTGCGCTTAGCCCGCGCACGGCTTCCGGCGGATCGGCTCCTGCCGGTGTTCGTGCCACCGTGGAACCGCCTCGCGCCCGACCTCGCCGCCGCTCTGCCAGTGCTCGGATATCACGGCCTGTCGTCCGTACCAGCGGCGGCGGTACCCGGCCTCGTGCGCGCCGACGTAATGCTCGATCCGATCGACTGGCGCGGCACGCGCTCGCTCGTCGATCCAGAGCGGCTGGTCGATACCTTGTGTAGGGCGATCACGGAGGAAGCTAGCGGCCCGATCGGTCTGCTCACCCATCATCTGGCCCACGACGCAGCGATCTGGGACTTCCTCGATGCGCTGCTGGCACTCCTGGCCCGGCACCCGGCGGTGGCAATCCGCGACCCACGGCAACTGTTCCAGGCGTCGGCGGTGGACGGGGTGACGCCGGCGTGCTGGACTCGCTGCGCCGACGTGCCCGCGAGGATCGCTTGAGCCCGCTCCTGTCCATCCAGAACCTGCAGGTCGACTTCGGCGGCCACGGTGCGCCGTTCCGCGCCCTGCACGGCCTTTCTCTCGACGTGACGCGCGGGCGGACGCTGGCGCTAGTCGGGGAATCCGGCTCGGGCAAGTCGGTGACCGCGCAGGCGATCCTGCGCATCCTGCCGCGGGCGGCCACGATCAGCGGCGGCCGCATCCTGTTCGACACCGGCCGCGGCGCGACCGACATCGCCGCGCTTCCCCCAGACGGACCGGAGATGCGCGCGATCCGCGGAGCCGGCATCGCGATGATCTTCCAGGAGCCGATGACCTGCCTGTCGCCGCTCCATACCATCGGCGACCAGGTCGGTGAGGCGCTGCGCATCCACGCGAACGCCAGCCGCGCCGAAGCCGACGCGCGGGCGAAGGATGCCTTCGCCCGCGTCGGCTTCCCCGACCCGGAGCGCGCGCTCCACACCTACCCGTTCGAGCTCTCGGGGGGCCTGCGCCAGCGCGCGATGATCGCGATGGCGCTGATCCTCAAGCCCGCCCTGTTGGTGGCCGACGAGCCGACGACGGCGCTCGACGTGACGACCCAGGCCCAGATCCTCGCGCTGCTGACCCGGCTACAGGACGAGACCGGCATGGCGATCCTGCTGATCACCCACGACCTCGGGGTCGTCGCCAACGTGGCCCACGACGTGGCGGTGCTGTATCGCGGCCGCCTCGTCGAGGCCGGCCCGCGCGACACGGTGATGCGAAAGCCCGGCCACGCCTACCTCAAAGCGCTGCTCCACGCCGTACCGCGCTTCGACATGGCGCCGGGCGAGCGCCTGACCCCGATCCGCCCGGCGAAGGCGGTCATCCCGCCGGCGCGCAAGCCCGTCGCGATCGACGGCCCGATCCTGCGCGTCGCCGGCGTCTCCAAGACCTTCACCCTGCGCTCCGGGCGGTTCGGCGGCCCGCCGCGGGTGGTGCGGGCGGTCTCCGACGTGTCGCTCGACCTCGCCCCCGGCACGACGCTCGGCCTCGTCGGCGAATCCGGCTCAGGCAAGACCACCGTGTCGAAGATGGTGATGCGTGCGCTCACCCCCGATTCCGGCCGGGTGCTGTTTAACGACGGCAGCGGCCCGCGTGACATCCACGCCCTGGCCGGCGCCGACCTGTTCGCCTACCGCCGCGCCGTGCAGTTCGTGTTCCAGGACCCCTACGCCTCCCTCGATCCGCGCATGACCGTGCGCCAGATCCTGACCGAGCCGATGGAGATCCACGGAATCGGCACCCGCGAGCGCCGGGCGCGGGCCGAGGCGCTGATGGCCATGGTCGGCCTTGAGGCCGGCGCGCTCGGGCGCTATCCGCACGCTTTCTCCGGCGGCCAGCGCCAGCGCATCGGCATCGCCCGCGCACTCGCCCTCGATCCGAAGGTGCTGGTACTCGACGAGCCGGTCTCGGCGCTGGACGTCTCGGTGCAGGCGCAGATCCTGAACCTGCTGAAAGACTTGCAGGCCGCGCTCGGCCTGTCCTACCTCATCGTCTCCCACAACCTCGCAGTGATCGACTACATGGCGGATACCATTGCGGTGATGTGCCGTGGGCGGATCGTGGGGCAGGCCCCGAAGGCCGCTCTGTTCCGCAACCCGGTTCACCCCTACATCCGTGCCCTGCTCGCCGCGGTGCCCGACCCGAGCCTCGACCACCCGCTCGATTTCTCTGCGATCACCGGCGACCATTCCGACCCGGTCCGCTGGCCGGAACCGTACCGGCTGGCGCCGGACGAGGCCGGGCACATGGTCGAGATCGAGCCGGGCTACTTCGTCCGGCAAGGCGCGGCCGACGCGCGGCGCGCCGCATGAGCGCGCCCCACCCGTCGCGCACCCTGGAACGCCTTCGCCGCCGGGTGCTCGCGCCATTCTTCGACCGGCTCGGCTACGACCTCGTGCCCGCCGCCCCCGACTGGTCGCACCGGCCGACCTCGCCGCGCGAGGTCGAGCTACTCCTCCGCTTCGCAGCCGAAAGTCTGGAGCGCGACCTCGCCTCGTCGGGGATCGCGACCGCGCTCGACGTGCACGCGGCGACGCGACAGTTCTGGGCGTTGATCCCGACGGCGCCGGTACGCCAGCGGCGCGGCGGCAGCGGCTTCAACGGCGCGCTCCAGCTCTACGTCGCGATGCGGGCGCTAGCGCCGGCCACGGTGATCGAATCCGGCGTGTTCCGCGGGCTGACGACCTGGGTAGTCCGGCAGGCCTGCCCGGATGCGACGATCCATTGCCACGATCCGGACCTGTCGAACCTGCACTATCGCGACCCGTTGGCGCATTACAGCACCGCCGACTGGTCGACGGCAGACTGGTCGCGGCTCGATCCGGCGAAGACGGTCGCGTTCTTCGACGACCACGTCTCGCAGGCGCGCCGCGTGGTCGAGGCTCGGTGCTTAGGGCTCAATCGCCTGCTGTTCGACGACGACGCCGCCGGCCATCGCATCCACGCCCACGGCGGCCCGGCGCACCCGACCATCGCGATGATCGAGACCCTTCGCGATGCGTCTCTGCACGCTGCAGCCGAACCGATCCGCTGGCAGCGCAACGGCCGCAGCTTCGAACAGGCGATCGACGACCCGCTCGCCCGCGAAGCCGCCGCCGGCATCGCCCACGCCCACGCTTTCGACGACCTGCACCGCGCGACCGGCTACTCGCCGGCGCGGCTCACCTACGTGTCGGTGCATCCCCCGGTGCCAACCGCGAGCGGGAGGGCGGCGTGAACGATCGGGACAGGCACGACGTGCACATGTCGGATGGCGGCCTATCCCGCCGCGCGTTTCTGGTCGGCGTCGCGGTCGCCCCAGTGGCCTTCCTCGTCCCACGTTTCGCCCGCGCGGATACCCCAGCGCCAGGGCCACCCGAAACCCCGCTGGTCGTCGATCCCCTCACCGCCGGGCGGAAGCTCGGCACGCGCGGCGGGACGATCCGCACGCTGATCGCGAAGGCGCGGGACGTTCGCTACCTCTCGGTCTACGGCTACACCCGCCTCGTCGGGTACGATGCCGACCTCGTACTGCAGCCCGACGTGCTCGCCGCTGTCGCGGTCGAGGGCGGACGGTTCACCTTCACCCTGCGCAAGGGCCACCGCTGGTCCGACGGCGAACCCTTCACCACCGAGGACTTCCGCTACTACTGGGAGGACGTCGCGAACGATCGTGACCTGAGTCCGGGCGGGCCGCCCGACTTCCTGCTGGTCGACGGCCGTCCGCCCGTGGTCGAGATCGTCGATCCGATGACCGTGCGCTACGTCTGGGAGCGGCCGAACCCACGTTTCCTGCCGGCGCTGGCCGCACCACGCGACCCTCTGATCTACCGTCCGGCGCATTACCTCAAGATGGTCCACCCGCGATACGTCGGCCGCGACAAGGCCGAGGCGGCGGCCAAGTCTCAGAAGCTTCGCGGCTGGGCGGCGCTGCACAACCGGATGGACGACAACTACGAGCTCAACAATCCCGATGCGCCGACGCTGCAGGGCTGGCGCCCGCGGACTCGCGCGCCGGCGACGCGCTTCGTGTTCGAGCGCAACTCGCATTACCATCGCGTCGACACCGCGGGCACGCAGCTGCCCTACCTCGACCGCATCGTCATGGACGTGGCTTCGACCGGGCTGCTCGTCGCCAAGACCAATGCGGGCGAGGCCGACTTGATGTTTCGCGGCTTGACGATGCCCGACATCCCGAGCCTCAAGGAGGGCGAGCGGGCGCACGGCTACCGCACCAACCTGTGGCCGATGGCGCGCGGCTCGGAGATCGCGCTCTATCCGAACCTGACGACCCTCGATCCCGGCTGGCGCGCGCTCAACCGCGACGTCCGCTGGCGGCACGCCCTGTCGCTCGCCATCGACCGGCGAACGCTCAACAACACGCTGCTGTTCGGCCTCGGCACCGAGGGCAACGACACGGCGATCCCGGCGAGCAAGCTGTATTCCCCGGAGCTTCGCACCCTGAATGCCGGCTACGACCCTGCGGCGGCGGAAAAGCTCCTCAATGCGGCCGGCCTCGACAAGCGCGACGCCTCCGGCATCCGCCTCCTGCCGGACGGGCGGCTGCTCGAGCTTGTGGTCGAGAGCGACGGCGAGGCCTCGATGGTCCTCGACGGGCTGCTGCTGATCGGCGAATTCTGGCGCGAGGTCGGGATCAAGCTGGTGGTCAAGCCGCAGGAGCGGACGAACCTGCGCCGGCGGTCGATCGCCGGGATGACGGTGATGGTGGCGGCGCAGGGCCTCGACCTCGCTGTGCCGACGGCGATCATGCCGCCGACCGAGCTGAGCCCGGCGCAGAGCGACCACTATTCCTGGCCGCGCTGGAGCCTCCACGCCGAGACGCATGGGGCGAGCGGCGAGCCGTGCGACGTCGAGGCCGTCCACCGCCTGATCGACCTCGACCGGCAGTGGCGCGACACCGACGACGTCGGCAAGCAGGCCGAGATCTGGCGCGAGATGCTGATGAACCACGCCGAGAACACCTGGGTGATCGGCACGGTCGGCGGCGCGCTGCAGCCGGTGGTCGCGGCAGAGCACCTCGCCAACCTGCCAGTCAAAGCGCTGTACTCGTTCGAGCCGACGGCGATGATCGGCGTCCAGCGCCTCGACGAGGTGTTCTGGGATCGCCCGGACGAACGCCAGGCGTTGATGCGATGATCGCCGTCCTTCGCCGCGTCCTCACCATGGCGGTGACGCTGCTGGTGATCTCCGCCCTGGTCTTCGCGATCATCAAGCTGCCGCCGGGCGACTTCCTGACAAATCGGATCATGGAGCTGCGCTCCATGGGTGAGGCGGCCTCGGTCGCCAAGGCCGAGTTGCTGATCCGGCAATACGGCCTCGATCGCCCGGTCACCGAACAATACCTGATCTGGGTCGGCCTGATGCCGGGGCCGGCGGGCTTTTCAGGGCTTCTCCAGGGCGATTGGGGCTGGTCGTTCGAGTACGATCGCCCCGTCTCCGAGGTGGTCGGCGACGCACTTTGGCTGACGCTGGTGGTCAACCTCGCGGCTCTGGTCTTCGTCCACCTGGTGGCGATTCCGATCGCGATCTACTCCGCAACCCATCGCCATACGGCGGGCGACGCGATCGTCACCGTGCTCGGCTATGTGGGATTGGCGGTGCCTGGGTTCCTGCTGGCACTGATCCTGCTGTTCTACGCCAACATCTGGTTCGGCCTGTCGATCGGCGGCCTCTACGACGCCTCGTTCACGGGCAAGCACTGGGACTGGCCCAAGATCAAGTCGCTAGTAGCCCACCTCGCCGTGCCGACGCTGGTGATCGGGCTCGGCGGCACGGCGGCGATGATCCGGCGGATGCGGGCGAACCTGCTCGACGAGCTGGCCAAGCCCTACACGGTGACGGCGCGGGCCAAGGGGATGCCGCCGTTGCGGGCGCTGCTGAAATACCCGTTCCGGATGTCGCTGAACCCATTCGTGGCCGACGTCGGCAACCTGCTGCCGCACCTCGTCTCCGGCTCGGTGCTGGTCTCGCTCGTGCTAAGCCTGCCGACGGTCGGCCCGCTGCTGCTCGACGCGCTGAAAAGCCAGGACCAGTTCATGGCCGGCTTCATCCTGATGTTCGTGGCGCTGCTGACGCTTGTCGGCATGCTGATCTCGGACCTCGTCCTCGTCTGGCTCGATCCGCGCATCCGCATGGGGGCGCGCTGATGGTGCCCATGGCGCCTCACTTCGTCGATCCGGCGCCGTTCGACCCAGAGGCCGGTGGCGGCCGCGATTCCGGCACGGCCTACGCCTCGGCTTGGCGGCTGATCTTCCGCAAGTTCCTGGGCCACCGCATCGCCGTCGCCTCGGCGATCGTGTTGCTTGCGTTCTACGCAGCCGTACCATTCGTCGAGTTCCTGGCCCCCTACGAGCAGGCCAAGCGCAACGGCGACTACCTGTTCGCGCCGCCGCAGGGCCTGCACCTGTTCCACGAGGGCCGGTTCGTCGGGCCCTTCGTCTATCCCTACCGCGCCGAGCTCGACATGGAGACATTCCGGCGCGGCTACGTCACCGACACCGCCGCGCCGCAGCCGCTGCGATTCCTCTGCCGCGGCGACGCATACGCCGTCCCAGCGCTCGGTCGGGGCGACTGGCATCTGGTCTGCCCGTCCGAGGGCGGGACGCTCTACCTGTTGGGTACCGACCGCCTCGGCCGCGACCTGCTCTCGCGCATGATCTACGGCGCGCGGATTTCGCTGGTGATCGGCCTCGTCGGCGTCGCGATCTCGTTCGCCCTCGGGCTGCTGTTCGGCGGCGTCGCCGGGTATTTCGGCGGCCTCGTCGACGCGGCGGTGCAGCGGCTGATCGAGGTGGTGCGGTCGCTGCCCGAGCTGCCGCTCTGGCTCGCGCTGTCGGCGGCGCTGCCGCCGAACTGGAGCCCGCTCTGGGTGTTCTTCGGCATCACCATCATCCTCGGGCTGCTCGACTGGCCGGGCCTTGCGCGCGCGGTGCGCGGAAAATTGCTGGCTTTGCGCGAGGAGGACTTCGTGCAGGCCGCCGAGCTGATGGGTGCCTCACCCGCCCGCGTCATCGGCCGGCACCTGATCCCGAACTTCATGAGCCACCTCATCGCCTCGGCGACGCTGTCGATCCCGACGATGATCCTGGGCGAGACCGCGCTTTCGTTCCTCGGCCTGGGCCTGCGGCCGCCGGTGACGAGCTGGGGCGTACTCCTCAACGACGCCCAGAACCTCGCGGCAGTCCAGCTCTACCCCTGGCTGCTGCTGCCGGTGATGCCCGTGCTGGTTACGGTGCTGGCGTTCAACTTCCTGGGCGACGGGCTTCGCGACGCCGCGGACCCGTATCATTGAGGCGTGCGAGGGCGGGGCTCGCCCCGCGGCGCGCCCTGCCGCATAAGGCGGCGAGATCGCCCGCGAGGACAGTTCCGTGACCGTCACCCAGATCACCCATCACGACCTCGACGGCTACGGCGCCGTGGCGATCGTCGGCAACCATGTCGACGTGGCGCGGGTCGTCCACGTTCCGCGCTATTCCGACGTCGGCCCGGTGGTCGAAGAGGAGTTGAAGCGGCTCTCGAAGACGGACGCCTCCGAGACGCTGATCATGACCGATCTCGGGCTCGAACCGGTGGCGGTGAAGTTCCTGAAGAGCTTCGCCACGATGAACCGCAAGCGGGCCGAGGATGCTCGCCACCGCCTGATCGTCCTCGACCACCATGCTTCCTCGATCGACCAGCTTCGCCAGCACGGCGTCGAGCCGGTGGACGAGACGGCCTCGCCGAAGCGCTTCGACTTCGAAGACCCGGGCGTGGTCGTGCTGATCGACGAGACCTGCTGCGCCACCAAGATGGCGCATGCCAACCGCGCCCTCTACGCCGCGCGCGAGGGCGAGGACCTGACCGCCCTGGTCGAAGCGGTGGACGCCCTCGACCTGTGGAAGAAAGAGCGCCCAACCTTCGCCGGCGGGCTGATGCTCGACGAGGTGTTCTGGGACAACGTCGCCAACCTCGTGCCGGTCGGACATCCCTGGCACGACCGCTTCGTCGTGGCCTTGCTGCGCGCGGTGTCCGGGCTGATCGACGAAGGCCTCCCCCCTGCCGAGATCGAGACCCGCGTCGCCGCCTTGCGCCGGCAGGTGCTCGACAAGCTCCTCGAAGGCGAAACGGAGGACGATCGCACCCTGACCACGCGGATGCGGATCGCCCGCGTCCTGGCGCGCTCGGACGTGCTATTCCGGCCGCTCTCGGATGGGACCCTGATCTCGTTCGGCCTCGATTCCGGCACGTTCCAGCGCGTCTCGGACCTGATCATGGACCGCGGCGGCGCCAAGCGCGTGTGCAACGTTCAGCGCACCGGCTCGCTGTCATTCCGCTCCAACGACGAAACCGCGCTCGACGGGGCGCGCAAGTTCCGCGGCGGCGGCCACAAGGATGCCGCCGGCGGCAAGCTTCCCGCCGGCTCCGCCTTCTCCCTCGCCGACGCGATCGCCCAAGTCGAGCCGATCCTCAACCCGCCGCCTGACCGTTCGGCAAGCCCCTTCGCGGCGTTGAAGGATTGGAAAGGGTAGTTCGTCTCCAAAAGTCGCAGGTAGATCGGATCGATTGTGCAATCGCTTCGCGATGGCTAGGATATTGCCTGGCTGAGATATTGCTCGAAGTCTGCCCGTAGGACACACCGAATTTTTGCTGGGATCGTGCCAGCGTCGTCAACCGGAGTCGAGAAGCTCATGTCCGTTCGGCAAGGACCGCAGCGGCGGGCGCCGAGGAAGTCCGCGGTCGTCCCGGACGTGCCTGCGGATTCGCAGCGCCTCGACAACCAACTCTGCTTCGCCGTCTACGCCGCCGCGCATGCCTTCGGCCGCGCCTACCGTGCGCTGCTGGGCGAGCACGACCTCACCTATCCGCAATACCTCGTGCTGCTCGTGCTCTGGGAGGAAGAAGGCTTGTCGGTGAAGGAGATCGGCACGCGCCTCTTCCTCGATTCCGGCACCCTCACGCCGCTGCTCAAGCGCCTCGAGGCGTCGGGCCGCGTCCGCCGCGCCCGGGACCGGGCGGACGAGCGCCAGGTGAGCATCTTCCTGACCGACACCGGGCGGGCCTTGCGCGAGCCGCTGGCTTGCATCCCCGACCAGGCCGGCGGCATGACCGGCCTCGACGTCGAGGGGCGTCGCGCCCTGCTCGACCACCTCGTCACCCTCCGCACCGGCCTTCACGACGGCACCGACGCCTGACCAAAGTCGTCTGATGCCGGGCAAACGAAAAGGGCCGCCACCGTGTGAGCGGGGCGGCCCTCAGCCTGTCCGGCCGGGTGGTCGATTGCCTTAGGCTTATCGCCGGGCGATCAGGTCCTCAGATCAGGTCTTGGACTTCAGGTAGGCGATGATGTCATCGACCTTCTTTTCGTCCTTGATGCCCGGGAAGACCATCTTGGTGCCGGGGACCTTCTTCTTCGGGTCGGCGAGCCACTCCTTAAGGTTGGCCTCATCCCAGGTGATGCCCGAGTTCTTCAGCGCAGCCGAGAACGCGTAGCCGTCACGGCCCTCGCCGGCCTTCTCGCCGACGATGCCCTTGAGGTTCGGGCCGACGCCGTTCTTCTCGAAGTTGTGGCAGGACTTGCAGGGGGCGAACGCCTTCTCGCCTGCGGCCGCGTCGCCTTCCGCCTGGGCGGCGACCGGCAGGAGCAGGGCAAAGGCGGCGCCGAGGATGACATGACGCATCGGGGTATTTCCTCCGTTGTGACGGTTATGGCCGTCAGGCTTATGGCAGAGCTTTGTCGATTGGAACAGGTCGAAGGTGCAAACGCGGCTCGTGCCGTTCGGGCGCTGCGACTAAACGTTGCAGTATCCTCCACCCCGTTCCAGCCGGCCGATCGACGGCGGTGCGGGCTCGCCCATGTTGGGCTAGGCTGCCCACCAACCGGTCCCCGCGTCGCCGTCCGACACCTTTACCGCCCGCGCCTGACCGTGGGCTGAAGGATCGCCGGCGTCGCTTAGGGGACTTCGAGAATTTCGGAGGCCCACGCCATGTCCATCCGCTTCCCCGAGCCCGATGCCGGCGTCGTCGCGCGCCGCGACGCGATCGTGGCGGGCCTTCGGCCGCTGGTCGGCCCCGAGGCCCTGGTCACCACGGAGGACGAGCGCCGCGCCTTCGAGACCGACGGCCTCACCGCCTACCGCAAGATGCCGCTGGCGGTGGTGCTGCCCTCGACCACGGCCGAGGTCTCGGCGGTTATGGCCTATTGCCACGAGCACGGCGTCCGCGTCGTGCCGCGGGGTGCCGGCACGTCGCTGGCCGGCGGCGCGATCGCTCAGGAGGATGCGATCATCCTCGGCGTCGGCAAGATGACCCAGGTGCTCGACCTCGATTTCCAGAACCGCGTCGCCCGCGTCCAGAGCGGGATCACCAACCTCGCGATCTCGGGCGCGGTCAGCCACGAAGGCTTCTTCTACGCGCCCGACCCGTCGAGCCAGCTCGCCTGCACCATCGCCGGCAACATCGCGATGAACTCGGGCGGGGCGCACTGCCTCAAGTACGGCGTGACCACCAACAACCTGATCGGCGTGACGCTGGTGATGAACGACGGCACGGTGGTCGAGATCGGCGGCGACCACCTCGAATCCGGCGGCTACGACCTGCTTGGTTTGATCTGCGGCTCGGAAGGACAGCTCGGCATCGTCACCGAGGCGACCGTGCGGATCCTGCGCGCGGCCGAGGGCGCGCGGCCCGCGCTTGTCGGCTTTTCCTCGGTCGAGGATGCCGGCGCCTGCACTGCGGCGATCATCGCCGCCGGCATCATCCCGGTGGCGATCGAGTACATGGACCGCGAAGCGATCCTGATCACCGAGGATTTCGCGCAGGCCGGCTACCCGCGCGACGCCGAGGCGATGCTGATCATCGAGGTCGAGGGCTCGGACGCCGAGTGCGAGGCGATGCTCGCCCGCATCGCCGCGATCGCGCAGGATTTCCGCCCGACCAGCATCCGGGTCTCGAAGTCCGAGGCCGAATCCGCCGCGATTTGGAAGGGCCGCAAGTCGGCTTTTGGGGCTACGGGGCGCATCTCCGATTACATCTGCATGGACGGCACGATTCCGACGGGCCAGCTCTCGGTGGTGCTGGAGCGGATCGGCGCGATCTGCAGGGCGCAGGGCCTGCGTGTCGCCAACGTGTTCCATGCCGGCGACGGCAACTTGCATCCGCTCATCCTGTTCGACATCAACAAGCATGGTGAATTGCAGAAGGCCGAGGCGGCGGGCGACGAGATCCTCAAGCTCTGCGTCGAGGTCGGCGGATGCCTCACCGGCGAGCACGGGGTCGGCATCGAGAAGCGCGAGCTGATGCGCTTCCAGTACACCCAGGCCGACCTGGAGCAGCAGATGCGGGTGCGCAACGTCTTCGACCCGCACTGGATGATGAACCCGGCGAAGGTCTTCCCGCTCGAAGGCCGGGTCGCAGCCTGAGGACGGCCCACGCCGCGTTGACACCCACGGGACTTGCCGACATCCCTGCTGCGATGTCTCGGACCGACGCTTCGCACGTTCTCGCCCGCCCGGAGCGCCGCCTCGGCCGGACTCCGGAGCGCACCCGGACCGTGCCTGGTCCGGCACGATGACGTCCGCCCACGAGGACCCGAGGTTCCGCTTCCTCGCCGAGGGCGGCGAGACCGGCCGCGAGATCCTGGCCAAGGATTGGCGCGGTTCGTCGCTCGGCCCGCTCGCGGGCTGGCCGGTGGCCCTGCGCACCACGCTCGCGACGATGCTGGCCTGCCCGGTGGCGATGTTCCTGGCCTGGGGGCCGGACCTCCTCAGCTTCTACAACGACCCCTACCGCGAGGTGCTGGGCGACCGCGTGGCGCGGACGCTCGGGACCCGGTTCCCGGAGTTGTGGGCGGACCTGTGGCAGGACATCGGCCCACTCTGCGACCGGGCGCTTTCCGGCGAGAGCGTGTCGGTGCACGACCTGCCCCTGACGATGTACCGCCAGGGCCGGCCCGAGCAGACCTGGTGGACGTTCTCGTACTCGCCGGTCCACGACGATTCCGGCGCGATCGCAGGGATGATCTGCATCACCCGGGAGACCACGGCGCAGGTCCTCGCCGAGCGGGCACGGGAGGAGAGCCGGAACCGGCTCGAGCTCGCGCTCTCGGCCGGCGACGGCATCGGCACCTGGGATTGGGACGTCGCGGCCGACCGCGTCACGGCGGATGCCCGGTTCGCGCGGCTCTACGGCGTCGACCCGGACCGGGCTGCCGCCGGGGCGCCGATCGCCGCGTTCTTCGGCGGCATCCATCCCGACGACCTGCCCGGCATGCAGGAGCGGATTGCCACGGCGATGCGGACGGGCGGCGAGTTCTCGGCCGAGTACCGCCTGATCCACGAGGACGGCGTCCGCTGGGTCGCGGCGCAAGGCCAGTGCGTGCTCGATGCCGAAGGCCGGCCCGGACGCTTCCCGGGGGTGACCTTCGACATCACCGAGCGCCGCACCGCCGAGGAGGCGCTTCGCGCGGCCGCGCAGGAGCTGCGCCTGGTGGCGGACGCACTCCCGAGCCTGATCGCCTTCATCGACCCGACCCTCACCTACCGCTTCGCGAACGCCGCCTACGAGACCTGGTTCTCGCGCCCGCTCTCGGACGTGATCGGCCGCACCGTCCGCGACCTGATCGACGAGGACGGCTTCGCGCGACGCCAGCCCGCCTTCGCCGCGGCGCTCGCCGGCGAAGAGATCCGCTTCGAGATGCCGTGGCCGCACGCGGACGGGCGCGAGCGCGTCGCCGACATCCGCTACATCCCGCGCCGGGATCGCGACGGCGCCGTCGACGGCTTCTACGCCTTCGTGCAGGACGTCACCGACCGGACGCGGATCGAGGCGGCGCTGACGCGAGAGGTCGAATCGCGCACCCGCGAGCGCAACCGGCTGTGGGAGACCACGACCGACCTGATGGGCACCGCCGGCCTCGACGGCTACCTCAAGGCGGTCAACCCGGCCTGGACGCGGGCGCTCGGCTGGAGCCAGGACGAACTCCTCGCCGAGCCGTTCGCCGCGATCATCGACACGGACGACCACGCCGAGACCGCCGAGATCCTCGCGCGGCTCGCCCGCGGCGAGACCGTCGACGGCTTCGTCGACCACGTGATCCGCAAGGACGGCGAACGCCTGACCGTGTCGTGGAACGCGGTGCCGGAGGGCGACCTGTTCTACATCGTCGGCCGCGACATCACCGAGCAGCGCGCGGTCGAGGAGCTGCTGCGCCAGGCGCAGAAGATGGAGGCGGTGGGCCAGCTCACCGGCGGCATCGCGCACGACTTCAACAACCTGCTCACCGGCATCGTCGGCTCCCTCGACCTGATGCAGACGCGGATCAAGCAGGGCCGCACCGAGCAGATCGGCAAGTACGCCACCGCCGCCCTGTCCTCCGCGAACCGCGCCGCCGCGCTGACGCACCGCCTGCTGGCCTTCGCACGCCGCCAGCCGCTCGAGCCGAAGCCCACCGACGCCAACGGCCTGATCGCCGGCATGGAGGACATGCTGCGCCGGACGCTGACGGAGCAGGTCAACCTGGAGATCGTCACCGCCGGCGGCCTCTGGCTCACGCTCTGCGACCCGCACCAGCTCGAGAACGCGCTGCTCAACCTCGCCATCAACGCCCGCGACGCGATGCCGGACGGCGGCCGCCTCGTGGTCGAGACCTGCAACACGCACCTCGACCGCGCCTACGCGCGCCTGCACCCGGAGGTGGAGCCGGGCCAGTACATCTGCGTCTGCGTCACCGACACCGGCACCGGCATGCCCCCAGACGTAGTCGCCAAGGCCTTCGACCCGTTCTTCACCACGAAGCCCCTGGGCCAGGGCACCGGCCTCGGCCTGTCGATGATCTACGGCTTCGCCAAGCAGTCGGAGGGGCACGCCAAGATCTACTCGGAGGTGGGGTCCGGCACGACGATCAAGATCTACCTGCCGCGCTACCGCGGCGAGGCGGCGGCCGAGGGGACCGGCCCCGGAATCGCCGCGGCCTTGCGCGCCGAGCGCGGCGAGACGGTGCTCGTGGTCGAGGACGACCCTGTGGTGCGCGACCTCATCGTCGAAGTTCTGGCCGAGCTCGGCTACGCCGCGCTCGAGGCGTCGGACGGTCCGACGGGCCTGCGCATGGTGGAATCGCGGGCGCGGATCGACCTGATGGTCAGCGACGTCGGCCTGCCCGGCCTCAACGGGCGCCAGCTCGCCGACCGCGCCCGGCTGGTGCGGCCGGGCCTGAAGGTGCTGTTCATCACCGGCTACGCCGAGAACGCGATCTTCGGCAACGGCGGCCTCGATCCGGGCATGCAGATGATCACCAAGCCGTTCCCGCTCGAGGTTTTGGCGAGCCGCATCCGCGAGATCATCGAGGGGTAGGGCCGGACGCGACCTATTCCGCGGCGGATAGGTTGAGGGCGAGCGAGCGGGCGGCGCGGGTACGGCCGCCGGGGCGCGGCTCACCCGCGGCTGACAGCGCGCGGCGGCCGTCGTTGATCGCGGCGTGGACGCCGTCCACCGCCAGGATCAGGGCGCTGACCGTGCGCGCGTCGATCGAGCGCTCGCGGGCGTAGCGCACCACGTCGGCGACGAGGTCGTCGACCTCGATCGCCAGGGCGTCGAGCTCGGCCATCGTCGGCGCGGCGCGGACCTCGCGCATCACGTCGAGCAGGCGGTCGAGTACGATGTCGACCCGCTCGCGGCGCTTGCGCGCGAGGCGCTGGCCGAGCCAAGCGACGGCCGAGCCGATCGTGCCGCCGAAGAAGGCCAGCAGGTAGATGTAGTCCTCGTAGCGATCGAGGAACGTCTGCTGCTCGCGCTCGAAATAATCCACCGCGCCCGGATGGTTCGGCAGCCGCGCCGAGGTGGCGGCGACGGTGGTGTCGAAGTCGGGCGCCTTCATCAGCTTGGCGATGGGCGCGGTCGCGGCGAGCCGCGAGCGCCATTCGAACAGGTGTTGCGTCGCCGACGCGACGGCGACGCGGCTGACGGTGCCCCGCGCCATCAGGCGATAGGAGGCGCCGACGGTCTTGACCTCCTCGGCCGGCCGCTTCGGGCGGCCGCCGAAGGTGCCGGCCGGAATCGTGACGGATTGCAGCTCGGGGTAGCGCTGCAGGATCGCATCCCCGTCGGGCACCGAGACGAGGCCGACCTTCTTGTCGGGCAGGCCGACCTCGACGGCGTGGACCATGGCGCCCGCGGCCTTCGAGGTCGGGCTCGCGATGATCGCCACCGCGTCCACCCGCTTGTCGGCGATGGCGGCGGTGACCTCGGACGGCTTCAGGGTCACCAGCGCGACCTGCCCCAGAGGGACCTCCTCGCCGTCCGGAAGGTCGGCGGCGGCGGGGACGAAGTCGTAGAAGGTCAGCATGTTGGTGATGAACGGGATGTCGGCGCTGTGCCGCACGACGATGCCGAGGCGTTTGCGCGCCAGCGCCGGGAATTCGTCGATCTCGCCGGTTTCCGAGGCGGCGACGACCAGGGCCTCGTCGTGCAGGATCGCCAGCGTCAGGCCGTTCTCGGGCAGCAGCACGTCCGGCCGCACCACCGCGAGGTCGGCCTTGTTGGCCTGGAGCGCGGCTGCGCTGTCCCGCACGTCGGCGTAGCGCACCACCTTCAGGCGTACGTCCTCGCGGGCGCGCGACAGGGCGTTCGCGTAGGCCTCGATCAGCGCGGCCTCGGGGCCGTCCTGCGGCCCGACGGCGACGGTGAGCGTGGTCGGGCGAGACAGGTAGACCACGGCCGCCGCCGTGGCGGCGAGCCCGAGGGCGAGCAGCACGAGGAGCCACTCGCGTCTCAACAGGATGGCCGATGCTGCGGGGAGGAGACCATGACCGATCCTGCCGCGTTGCCTGCGTTCCATGGCTGATCCATGGAACGCAAACCTGTCCGGATCGTGAAGAACACGTGAAACGCGCAACCGTTGCAGAATCCGGGGCGAACCGCCCGGCGCGGCCGACGCCCCCCGTCACCGCGACCTATGTCGAGCGGGCGGCGCTGCATTACCTGGAGCGCTACAGCGCCTCGGTGGAGATGCTGCGCCGGACGCTCCGGCGCCGGGTCGAGAAGCGCGCCCGCGCCCGCGGCGAGGATGCGAGCGCGTTCTTCGAAATGATCGAGGCGACGGTGGCACGCGCGGTCTCGGCCGGCCTCGTCGACGACGCCCGCTTCGCCACGGCGCGGCTGGCGACGTTGCGCCGTCGCGGCACCTCGTCCCGCGGCGCCTCGGCCAAGCTCTCGGCCAAGGGCCTGTCGCGCGACGCGGTGGAGACCGCGATGGAGGCCGAACGTGAAGCCGTGCCGGAGGCGGACGCCGCCGCGATCGAGGAGAAGGCCGCCTTCGCCTACGCCAAGCGCCGGCGGCTCGGGCCGTTCCGTCGTCCCGACATCCGCGCGCTCCACCGCGACCGCGACCTGGGAGCGCTGGCGCGCGCCGGCTTCGGCTACGATCTCGCGCGCCGCACCGTCGACGCCGAGGAGGTGCCCGACGGGCCTTGAGCCTGGAACTCGCCGGAAACTGCGCCACTTGGCCGAGGGTCGACGGTGACGTCGCGCGCCGTCCGTGCGCGCAGCCGCGAATTCTGGAGAGCTTCGATGATCAACCGCAAGGCGCACGCTGTCTGGAAGGGCAACGGCAAGGAAGGCAAGGGCACGATCACGACCCAATCCGGCGTGCTGTCCGACCAGCCCTACGGCTTCAACACGCGCTTCGAGGACAAGCCCGGCACCAACCCGGAAGAGCTGATCGCGGCGGCCCATTCCGGCTGCTTCACCATGGCGCTCGCGTTCCAGCTGCAGGAAGCCGGTCTCGCGGCCACCGAGATGAGCACCGAGGCGGTGGTGACGCTGGAGAAGGACGGCGCCGGCTTCAAGGTGACGAAGTCGGCCCTCACGCTGACCGCTTCGATCCCCGGCATCGACCAGGCGAAGTTCGACGAGCTGGCGCACGCCGCCGAAATCGGCTGCCCGATCTCGAAGGTCCTCGATTGCGAGATCACCTTGAAGGCCACCCTCAAGCAGGGCTGACCGACGTTTCCGGACGCCGCGCCCCGCGACGACGCCGCGGGGTGCGGCATCGCCACAGGGGCGCAACGCCCTTTGGCACCTTGTCCTTGCGACCCCCGGGTTCCTAATTTGTTCGATGGATGAAGCCCTCGCCAAGAAACTGCGCATCCTCGCCGATGCCGCCAAGTACGACGCCTCGTGCTCGTCGTCGGGTGCGCCGAAGCGCAAGGCGGGCAAGGACGAGCTCGGCTCGACCACCGGCTCCGGGATCTGCCACGCGTACACCCCGGACGGGCGCTGCATTTCGCTCCTGAAGATCCTGCTGACGAACTACTGCCTGTTCGACTGCGCCTACTGCATCAATCGCCGTTCCTCGAACGTGCAGCGCGCGCGCTTCTCGGTGCAGGAGGTCGTGACGCTGACGGTGGAGTTCTACAAGCGCAACTACATCGAGGGGCTGTTCCTCTCGTCGGGCATCATCAAGTCGCCCGACTACACGATGGAGCTGCTGACGCGGGTGGCGAAGTCGCTGCGGCGCGACCACGGGTTTCGCGGCTACATCCACCTCAAGTCCATCCCCGAGGCGAGCCCTTGGCTGATCGAGGAGGCCGGGCTCTACGCCGACCGCCTCTCGATCAACGTCGAGCTGCCGACGGAGGCGAGCCTGCAGACCCTCGCCCCAGAGAAGGACGGCGCCACGATCCTCAACGCGATGGCGCAGGTCGCCGAGCGCATCGTCGAGGCCAAGGCCGAGCGGAGGCGGTTCTCGCCGGCCGGCCAGTCGACGCAGGTGATCGTCGGTGCGGACGCGACCACCGACGAGGCGTTGATCCGCAAGAGCGCGCACCTCTACGGCAGCGTCGGGCTCAAGCGCGTCTACTACTCGGCCTTCAGCCCGATCCCGGAGGGCTCGGGCATCCTGCCGCTGAAGGCGCCTCCGCTCCAGCGCGAGCACCGCCTGTACCAGGCCGACTGGCTGATCCGGTACTACGACTTCTCCGCAGACGACGTGGCGGACGCCGCCGACGACGGCATGTTCTCCCTCGACATCGACCCGAAGCTCGCCTGGGCGCTGAAGAACCGCCACCGCTTCCCGGTGGACGTGAACACCGGCGACCGGGAGATGCTGCTGCGCGTGCCGGGACTCGGCGCGCGGGCGGTCGACAAGATCATCAAGGCCCGCCGGCACACGCGCCTGCGCCTCGACGACGTGGCGCGCCTGTCCTCCGCCCTGAAGCGCGCCCGCCCGTTCCTGATCGCCGCCGACTACACGCCGGGCGGGCTCACCGATCGCCTGGACCTGCGCAGCCGGCTGGTGGAGCCGGCCCAGCAGCTGAGCCTGTTCTGATGGACGCGCCGGACCTGTTCCCTCCCCCTGAAGCGGTGGAGGGTGGGTCTCGCACGATCCACTTGCGCCCCGGCGCGGATCTCGACGGCTTCCGCGCGGCCCTGCGCCGGCTCGTCGCCGACGACGTGCCGCCCGATCGCGTGACGTGGTCGGCCGGCGACGCGCCCGGCCTGTTCGGGTCGTCGCCGGGCGCGGAGCCCGACGCGCCGCCGGTGGCGCTGCCGAAGCCGGTGGCCGGGCTGATCCCCATGGTGGTGCCCCACCGCGACCGCGAGCGCTACGCCCTGCTCCACGCCCTCGTCTGGCGCGTCCGCCACGGCGAGCGCCACCTGCCGGAGGTGGCGAGCGATCCGCTGGTCCACCGCCTCGGCGGCATGCGCAAGGCGATCGCCCGCGACCTGCACAAGATGCACGCGTTCCTCCGCTTCCGCCGGATCGAGACCGCGGCCGGCGAGCGGTTCGTCGCCTGGTTCGAGCCCGACAACCACATCCTGGAGGCGGCGGCGCCGTTCTTCGTCGACCGCTTCCGATCGATGGACTGGACCATCCTGACGCCGGACGGCTCGGCGCACTGGGACCGCGCGACGCTCGCCTTCGGGCCGCCCGGCGACAAGGCGCAGCTGCCCGAGGGCGACGGCTTCGAGGCCGGATGGCGCGACTACTACGAGAGCACGTTCAATCCGGCCCGCACCAACCTGAAGGCGATGCGGGCGGAGATGCCGAAGAAGTACTGGCACAACTTGCCCGAGACCGCCGCCATCCCCGGCCTCGTCCGGGCGGCCGCGTCCCGGACCACCCAGATGATCGAAAGGGCCCCGCAGATGACGATCAAGCGCGATCCGGCCAAGGCCGTGGCGGCGATGTCCGACCAGGCGCCCAAAACCCTCGACGCGCTGAACGCCATCATCAAGCGCTCCGAGCCCCTGGTGCCGGGCGCGACGCAGGCGGTGCTTGGCGAGGGCCGGGTCGGCTCGACCATCGCCTTCGTCGGCGAGCAGCCGGGCGACCAGGAGGACCGGCAGGGCCGCCCCTTCGTCGGGCCGGCGGGCCAGTTGCTGTCGCGGGCGATGGCCGAGGCCGGGATCGACCGCAAAGCGAGCTACCTCACGAACGCGGTCAAGCACTTCAAGTTCGAGGAGCGCGGCAAGCGCCGCATCCACCAGAAGCCGACGGCGGGCGAGGTCAGCCACTACCGCTGGTGGCTCGACCGCGAGCTCGACTTCGTCGCCCCGAAGCTCGTGGTGGCGCTCGGCGCGACCGCGGTGCTGGCGCTCACCGGCAAGCCGATCCCGATCACCCGCGCGCGCGGGCCGTTCCGCTTCGAGCGTCTCGACGACCGCTTCCAGGGCTTCATCACCGTCCACCCCTCCTACCTGCTGCGCCTGCCCGACGAGGCGAAGGCGGAAGCCTACGCGACCTTCGTCGGAGACCTCCGGCGGGTGGCCGAGCTGGGGCGCGAGCTGGCAGGGTGAATGCCGACGGTCAAGATTTCGTCCGCCTCCGCCGGGTCGGCTTCCGACCGTAGTCGATCACTGTGAACACGACGCAGGATGTTCGCAGGCCGAAGGGACAGACACGTCACCTCGTGCCGACTCCGGACGGCTGAAACGTGTCCGGAACTCGCCGGGGCTGATGCAGATGCGTTTGCGGAAATGGTGCCGTAGCGTGTCGGCCCCGCCCAGGCCGACGAAGACCGCGATCTCGTCGACGCTCAGACGGCCTGCGGCGAGCAGGCGCTTGGCCTCCTCGATCCGTTCGGCCGCGAGCCACTCGCCCGGCGGTGCCCCCGTCGCCTCGTTGAAGCGCCTCATGAACGTGCGCAGGCTCATGCGGCACGCCTCGGCCATGCGGGTCAGCGGCCACGGCGCACCGAGTTCGGCCCTGATTCGGTCGATCAGGGGCGCCACCTCGTTGTGCCGGCGCACCGGCACTCGCCGCTCCAGGAACTGCGCCTGACCGCCGGTACGGTGGGCGGGCATCACGAGGCGCCGTGCGACGGAGTTCGCAGCTTCTGGCCCGTAATCCTGACGCACGATCTCGATCAGGAGGTCGAGCCCTGCCGCACTCCCGGCCGAAGTGAAGACCCGCCCGTAGGATCGATACAGGGAGGAGCGGTCAACCGCGACCTTGGGGTGGGCATCGCGCAGCGCCTTGGCGTAGCGCCAGTGCGTCGTCGCCGTCCCGCCGTCGAGAAGCCCGGTCGCTGCGAGCACGAACGCACCCGAGCAGATGGAAACCAGCCGCGCTCCGCGCTCATGTGCTTCACGAAGGCGGTGGCAGAGATCCTCGGGGACCGCTTCGTCGCTCCCCTTCCAGCCGGGGACTACGATGATGTCCGCGCAGTCGATCAGCTCGATGCCGTGGTCCGGCGTCAGGGTGAAGCCCCCGTGCGCCCGCAACGGCCCACCCTCCACTGCGCAACTGGCAAATCGATACCAAGCCTCGCCCATCTCCGGCCGGGGCAGGCCGAACACCTCGGCCACGATCCCGAACTCGAAGGTACACAGGCCATCGTAGAGAAGCGCGACGGCGAGGGGTCCGGTCGTGTTTGGCACGATCTTCACGATGCCTGTCGTTTCGGCCAATTGCAAACCGAGCTTTGCGAGCCCGACATGGTGCCGTCCATCAAGAAGGATCACCATGCCCACCGCAGTCACCGCCGTTTCACCTGCCCCGAGCCACCTCGCCCGCGAGCGCTTCGCCGCCGAGTTCGCGTTTGAGACCGACTGTTGGGACGTGCATGACGCCCTGGCGCGCGGGGCGGATTTCGTGCTGCTCGACGTGCGCAGTCCCGCCCTGTTCGCTGCCGGTCACGTTCCCGGCGCGATCAACCTCCCGCACGGCAAAATCGTGCGCTCCAAGCTCGAACGTTGGCCCGAGTGCACGGTGTTCGTGACTTACTGCGCCGGTCCGCACTGTAACGGCGCCGCCAGGGGAGCGTTGCGGCTCGCGGAACTCGGGCGCCCGGTCAAGATCATGGCGGGCGGCATCACCGGCTGGCTCGACGAGGGCTTCGACTTGGCGCGGTCTGAGGCAACGGCGTGAGCGCTCACTTTCGGAAAGCGGCTGCGTCCGACGCGACATCCATCCTCGAAATGGTTCGGGCGCATGCCGCATTCGAGCGCGGGACGGCATCCTTGTCGCTCGACGACCTGAAAGCGATCCTGTCGACGGACAGCCTGCCGACCCACCTGCTCGTAGCGGATATGGGCAACGCGCTGGTCGGTTACGCGGCGGTCACGTTCGACTTTTCGCTCTGGCGAGGGCGCACCTACGGCCATCTCGTCTGCTTGTTCGTCGCGGCGAGTGCGCGCGGGCGGGGCATCGGCAGGCAACTTTTCGACGCGGTGGCGAAGCTCGCGCAGGTCGAGGGCGTCGATCGTCTCGAATGGCAGACGCCGGTCTGGAACAGGGAAGCCATCCGTTTCTACCTACGAACCGGGGCGCTCAGCGAAAAGAAGGAACGGTTCGCGATCCCGCTGCGGCGTTGACGAGTGCACCATCGGGAAGGTGCTCGGAACCAACAGCCGCAAACCCATCCAGCGCTGACGGTCGGCCCGGGAACGGAATACCCGCCTCCCATCCGACCGAGTGATCGGACGGGCACCGCCTCACCCCGCCGCCGGCTCCTCCTTGTGCGGCCTCAGTTCCGGTGCCTGCTCGATCTCGGCCTCAGTCGGGGCCTCCGCGCGGCTGTCGGCGCGGCTGGCGTCGACGTAGAGGCGGGCCTCGCCTTCCGTGAGGCCGAGGCTGCGGAGTGCGTAGAAGGTCATGCCGAAGGCGAGCTCGCGCTCGGCCATCAGCACCAGCCCGACCTTCTCCTCCTCCATCCGGCGGCGCTCGGCGTCGCTGTGGGTGCGGATCAGGGTGTCGATGCGCGGGTTGGCCTCGCGGGCGATCTCGACCAGGCGCCGGGCGTTGTGCGAATCCGGCGTCGCGATCACGAGGAGGCGCGCCTGGGCGATGTCGGCCGCGGCCAGGATGCCCGG
Organism: Methylobacterium sp. WL120; assembly: GCF_008039465.1. Lineage (NCBI taxonomy): Bacteria > Pseudomonadati > Pseudomonadota > Alphaproteobacteria > Hyphomicrobiales > Methylobacteriaceae > Methylobacterium > Methylobacterium sp. WL120. The sequence goes on from NZ_VRUT01000034.1 coordinate 29,766, forward strand.
CGCGAGCGCGTCGCCGAACACCACTTCGAGGCCCGACGCGCGCAGGTCGAGCACCCGGCGGCGGTCGCGGTCCACCACCACGAAGGGCAGGTCCCAGGCGTCGAGCGCCTTGCCGATCCCGCTGCCGACCCGGCCGTAGCCGACGACGATCGCGTGGCCGCGATGGGCCTTGGCCGGCTCCGAGACCGCGATGGCGTCGGCGCCGCGCCGCTCGAAGCGGCGGGCGAGGTCGGGCCGGTCGGCGAGGTAGCGCTCGACCCGGGCTGCAGCCGCGAAGAACAGCGGGTTCAGGGTGATCGAGAGCAGCGCGCCGCCGAGGATGAGGTCGCGCCCCTCCTCCGGCAGTAGCTTCAGCGAGAGGCCGAGGCCGACGAGGATGAAGGAGAACTCGCCGATCTGCGCCAGGCTCGCGGCGATGGTGAGCGCCGTGCCGACCGGATGCTTGAACGCCAGCACGATCGCCACCGCGGCGATCGACTTGCCGAGCAGGATCACCCCGAGCACGGCCAGCACCGAGAGCGGCTCGCGCACGAGGATGCCGGGGTCGAACAGCATGCCGACCGAGACGAAGAACAGCACCGCGAAGGCGTCCTGCAGCGGCAGGGAATCGGCCGCCGCCTGATGGCTGAGGTCGGATTCGGCGAGCACCATGCCGGCGAAGAAGGCGCCCAGCGCGAAGGACACCCCGAACAGCTCCGCCGAGCCGAAGGCGATGCCGAGCGCCAGCGCGAGCACCGCGAGGGTGAACAGCTCGCGCGAGCCGGTGCGCGCCGCCTGGTCGAGGAGCCACGGCACCGCGCGGCGGCCGGCCACCAGCATCAGGGTGGTGAACAGGCCGACCTTGGCCAGCGTCAACCCGAGGGTGAGCCAGATGCTGTCGCCGAGATGGCCGGAGAGCCAATGCGCCAGCGAGCTGCCGGTGGCGTGGTCGCCGCCGGCGGCGCTGCCGCCGAGCGAGGGCGCCAGCGCCGGCAGCAGCACCAGCGCGAGGACCATCGCGAGGTCCTCGACGATGAGCCAGCCCACCGCGATGCGGCCCTTGTCGCTGTCGAGGAGGTTGCGCTCCTCCAGCGCCCGCAGCAGCACCACCGTGCTCGCCACCGACAGGGCGAGGCCGAACACGAGCCCGGCCCCGAGGCCCCAGCCCCAGGCGAGCGCCAGGCCGCCGCCCATGGCGGTCGCGACCACGATCTGCACCACGGCGCCCGGCAGCGCGATGGTGCGCACCGCCATCAGGTCCTTGATCGAGAAGTGCAGGCCGACGCCGAACATCAGCAGGATCACGCCGATCTCGGCGAGTTGGCCCGCGAGCTTCTGGTCTCCGACGAAGCCCGGCGTGAACGGGCCGATGGCGATGCCGGCCACGAGGTAGCCGACCAGCGGCGGCAGCCGCAGCCTCTGCGCCAGCATGCCGAAGACGAAGGCGATCACGAGGCCCAGGGCGATGATGGCGATCAGCTCGGTCGCATGCGGCACGGGGCGGTCGTCTCCTGGATTCGGCGTCGGACGCGGGTGTCGCATCGGCCTAGCGGAATCGTGCGACGAATTCCGTAAGCGCTGCAGCCGAATGGTGTTCCAGCGCACAGGCGCGGCCGGGTTGGCAGGCCGACGACGACCCTATACCCCCGTGCTCGACGGATCGAAGGACGGCGAAGACGATGCGGCTGGTGGTGGTGGGCGCCGACGGGCGCATGGGCAAGATGCTGATCCGCGCGGTGGCGGAAGCGGAGGGCTGCACGCTCTCGGCCGCGATCGAGCGCGAAGGGTCGGACGCGATCGGCCACGATGCCGGGACGCTCGCCGGCCTCCACCCGCTCGGCGTGCCCGTCACCGACGACCCGCTCACCGCCTTCGCCGCCAGCGACGGCGTGCTCGACTTCACCGTGCCGGCGGCGACCGTAATGTTCTCCGAGCTCGCGGCGCAGGCCCGCATCGTCCACGTCGTCGGCACGACGGGCCTGTCGGAGGACGACCTCGCCAAGCTCCGCGCCGCCGCCTACCACGCCCGCATCGTGCGCTCCGGCAACATGTCCCTCGGGGTCAACCTGCTCGCCGCCCTAGTGAAGCGGGTCGCCGCGGCGCTGGGGCCCGAGTTCGACATCGAGATCGCCGAGATGCACCACCGCATGAAGGTGGACGCGCCCTCGGGCACCGCGCTGCTGCTCGGGGAGGCCGCCGCGGCCGGGCGTGGCGTCGCGCTCGCCGACGTGCGCGTCTCGACCCGCGACGGCCATACCGGCGCGCGGAAACCCGGCGACATCGGCTTCGCGACGCTCCGCGGCGGCAGCGTCGTCGGCGACCATTCGGTGATCTTCGCCGGCGCCGGCGAACGCATCACCCTCTCGCACCACGCCGAGGACCGCAGCCTGTTCGCCGCCGGCGCGGTGAAGGCGGCGCTTTGGGCGCATCCGAAGCCGCCGGGCCTGTACAGCATGACAGACGTGCTCGGCCTGTAAGCCTCAGGCTGGCGGACAGTTGGGGGCGGGTCTCCGGCCTGCGCTTGGGGCCTCGGCCCGCCTCTGGTAGGAGCCGCACCGACAAGCCCGACCGGGCGCTTCCAGAAAGACCGGACACCGATGGACCGCCTGCTCGTCCTCGCTCGCCACGGCCAGAGCGAGTGGAACCTCAAGAACCTCTTCACCGGCTGGCGCAACCCGGACCTGACCGAGCGCGGCGTCGACGAGGCGCACAAGGCCGGGCGCTGGCTGAAGAGCGAGGGCTACGGCTTCGACGTGGCGTTCACCTCGAACCTCGGGCGGGCGCAGCGCACCTGCAAGCTGATGCTCGGCGAGATGGGGCTTTCCGACATCGAGACGATCCGCTCGGAGGCCCTGAACGAGCGCGATTACGGCGACCTCTCCGGCCTCAACAAGGAGGACGCCAAGGCGCGCTGGGGGGCCGAACAGGTTCACCAGTGGCGCCGCTCCTACGACATCCCGCCGCCCGGCGGCGAAAGCCTGAAGGACACCGCGGCGCGCGTGCTGCCCTACTACATCGAGACGATCCTGCCCCGCGTGATGGCCGGCGACCGGGTGCTCGTCGCCGCCCACGGCAACTCGCTGCGCGCCCTCGTGATGGTGCTCGACCGCCTGAACACCACGACGATCGCCGGCCTGGAGATCGCCACCGGCGTGCCGCTGGTCTACCGCCTCAAGGCCGACACCACCGTCGCCTCGAAGGCGGTGCTGGAGCGCGACATCGACGACGCGTGACGCGCGCGCCATGGCGGTCGAACTCGCCCCGGGCCTGATCCACCATCCCGGCTGGCTCGATCGGGCCGGCCGGCGGCGGCTCGCCGACGAGATCGCGGCCGTGCTGGCCTTGGCGCCGCCGTTCACGCCGCGGATGCCGAAGACGGGAAAGCCGTTCTCGGTGCGGATGTCGAACGCCGGCCCGCTCGGCTGGGTCTCGGACGTCGCCGGCTACCGCTACCAGCCGGACCATCCCGAGACCGGCGCGCCCTGGCCGGCGATGCCCGCGACAGTGCGCGCCGCCTGGGATGCGCTCGCGGCGGGCTTTCCGGCACCGGAAGCCTGCCTGATCAACCTCTACGCGCCCGGCACCCGCATGGGCCTGCACCAGGATCGCGACGAGGCCGACCTGTCGGCGCCCGTGGTCTCGCTGTCGCTCGGCGCCGCGGCGGTGTTCCGCTACGGCGGCCTGCGGCGGTCCGACCCGACCCGCTCGATCCGGCTGATAGCGGGCGACGCCCTGGTGATCGGCGGCGCCTCCCGCTTGATCCACCACGGCGTCGACCGGATCATCGCGGGCGGCGACCTGCTGTCGGAGGCGGAGGACCCGCTCCCTGACTTCCTTCCGCCGGGCGGCCGCTGCAACCTGACCCTGCGGCGCGTGACGGGCTCGACCCCGTGAGCGATCGCGAGGACACGCGCGCGAGCGCCGCCGCGCGGTGGCCGCCGATCGCCCGCTTCGTCCGCGCCGAGGCGGCGCTCGGCGCGGACGAAGCG
>NZ_VRUT01000350.1:0-1116 GCF_008039465.1 Methylobacterium sp. WL120
ATTGTCGGTCGCGTGACGATGGCGGAGTGGGCGACCGGCGCTGAACCGCTGGGTTCAGGTGGCCATATGACAACCTGTGGCGCAGGCGGCTGGTAGCCGAGTGACGAGTGCGGCCGGATGGTGTTGTAGTCCTTCCGCCATTGTTCGATCACGACGCTGGCTTCCTTGAGGGTGTAGAACACCTCGCCGTTGAGGAGTTCATCGCGCAGCTTCGCATTGAAGCTTTCGCAATATCCGTTCTCCCACGGACTGCCCGGCTCGATGTACGCAGTTGCTGATCCAACCGCTGCGATCCAGGCCTGAACTGCTTTGGCAACGAACTCCGGTCCATTGTCCGAGCGGATATGTTCTGGCACACCGCGTAAGCTGAACAGGTCCGAGAGAACATCGATCACGTCGAGCGCTTTCAGCTTGCGAGCGACCCGGATGGCCAGGCACTCGCGGGTGAACTCGTCGATGACGTTCAGCATCCGGTACTTGCGCCCGTTGTGCGTGCGGTGCTCGACGAAGTCGTACGACCAGACGTGGTTGGGGCGCTCTGGCCGCAGTCGCACGCACGAGCCGTCGTTGAGCCAAAGGCGCGCTCGCTTGGGCTGGCGGGCCGGAACCTTGAGCCCTTCTCGTCGCCAGATCCGTTCGACACGCTTCACGTTCACCGTCCAGCCATCACGCCGGAGCATCGCCGTGATCCGACGGTAACTGTCGCGCCCGTACTGGAGCGCCAACGCGATGATCGCAGCCGTCAGGGCGGCTTCGTCCTCGATCAAGACGGCGACCTTGCGCTGCGTCGAGCGATGCTGGCCCAGGACACGGCAAGCGAAGCGTTCGGACACGCCATGCTCGGCAACGACGTAGTCGACACAAGCCCGGCGGCGAGCCGGGCTCAGAAGTTTCCCGAGGCTGCCTCCTTCAGGATCAGCTTCTCCAGGGTCAGGTCAGAAATTGCTCGACGAAGGCGCTGGTTCTCGGTCTCCAGCGACTTCAGTCGCTTGACCTGATCCCCCTTCAGACCGCCATACTCGGAACGCCAGCGATAATACGTGACTTCGGTCACCTCAATGGACCGGATTGCTTCGGCAACTTTGCGACCTTGTGAGACCAGAACATCCACTTGGC
>NZ_VRUT01000351.1:0-1109 GCF_008039465.1 Methylobacterium sp. WL120
GCGTAGACGGATGCGGCGGAGGCGACGGGTCCTGCGACGGTGGAGAAGACGCTGACGACCTTGGAGACTTCGGTGAAGGGGGCGTTGGAGACGTAGACGAGGTCGCGGTTGCGCATGCGGAAGGCCTGGGAGGTGAACAGGCTGTTGGGGTCGCGCATGTCGATGCGGTAGACCACGGGGACGACCGGGGTGGTCAGCAGCGGCGAGGCCGGGTTGAGGCGGCGCACCACCGCGGCCGGCTCGAAGCGGAACACGAAGGTGCCGGCGGGGTCGGCCTGGAAGTCGGACAGGCCGCGCGCCTTGGCCAGCGCCTGGGCCAGCGTGATGCCTTCGGCCGAGAACGGCAGCTCGGTGGCGTTGCCGAGCGCGCCCACCGCGAGGAAGGTCTGGGGGTCGCGCACCAGCGTCAGCACGTCGTTGGGGCGCAGGTAGATGTTCTCGCGCGGGTTGGCCACCAGGGTCGTCATCGGCACGGTGGTGGTGCGGTCCCCGCGCGAGAGGCGCACGAAGGTCTCGGAGACGGGCGAGCGCACGCCGCCGGCGGACGCCACGACGTCGAGGAGGCGGTCGCCGCCGGTGGACAGCGGCAGGCGGGCGCCGGCGACGGCCTCGCCGGTGACGGTGACGGCCTGCGAGATCGGCTTGGTGACCGAGACCAGCACCTGCGGCTGGATCGCCTTGCCGGCGAGCTCGTTCTCGATCAGCGTCTGGACGTCCTGGGTGCGGCGTCCGGCGACGTGGATGCGTCCGGCGTAGGGCACCGAGATCGCGCCGTCGCGGCCGACCGCCTGCTCGGGGATGAGGGCGGACTTCGAGCCGGCGGAGAAGCGGTCGGCGACGAGGGGCCCTGAGAACAGGCCGCCGGAGCCGGCTTCCCAGACCGAGACGGCGACGTAGTCGCCGACGCCGATCACCGGCTCGATCGAGGGGCGCTTGTCGCCGAAGGAGGCGAGCAGGCTGTCGAGCGGGCGTCCGCGCAGGGCCTCGATCACGGCCGGCGTCACGTCGACGAGCTCGTAGCGCGCCAGCAGCCCCTCCGGCGTCGAGACCTCCGCCCCCGCCTCGACGGCCCGCGCCGTCGGACCCGAAGCCGGAAGAACCGAACAGCC
>NZ_VRUT01000352.1:0-1084 GCF_008039465.1 Methylobacterium sp. WL120
CCGCCGGGCGGTTCGGCGCCCCGCCAGCGCCGGGGCCGGCGGTCGCCCTCGACCTGCGGGCCGAACGGCTCGACCTCGGGCGCGGCCTCGTCGCCACGGGCGCCGCCGCGGCGCTCGGGCTCGAGGATGGCACGCTGAGCGTGCGCGACCTCTCGGCCAAGCTCGCCGAGGGCCGGATCGCCGGTTCGGCGAGCCTGTCGCGGCGCGGCGGCCTCGCAGTGATCGCGGGCGAGGGCACCGTCGCCGACGTGGCGATCCCGGCGCTGGCCGACGGCGGGCCGCTCGGCGGCCGGCTCTCCGCCGCCCTGCGCTTCGGCACCTCCGGCGAGGATGTCGCGGCCCTGGCGGCAAACCTTTCGGGCACGGGCAGCGGCACGCTGGCCGCCCTCAACCTGCCCGAGACCGATCCCGCCGCGATCGGCCGGGCGCTCGCCCGCGCGCTCCAGATCGAGGACCCGTTGCGCGACGGCCGGCTCCAAGCCCTCGTCGCGGAGGAGCTGTCGAAGGCCGCCGCCGGCACGACGCAGCCGGCGTCCGCGCCGGCGACCGTCATCGGCGGGACCCTGCGGGCCGGCCCGCTCGACCTCGATCTCGGCGCGGCGCGCTGGAGCGGGACGCTGGGCTACGATTTCCGGACGAGCCGGCTCGACGCCCGCGGCACGCTTTCGGGCGGCACGGCGCCGAAGGGCTGGGGCGGCGGCCCGCCCGCGATCCAGCTCGGGCTCGCCGGCCCGCTCGCCGCGCCCGAGCGCAGCCTCGATGTCGGCCCCCTCACCAACGGCCTCGCCGCCCTGGTGCTGCAGCGCGAGCTGGAAACGATCGAGCTGATCGAGGCCGACCAGACCGAGCGTCAGCGCCGCCGCGCCCGGATCGAGATGGACAAGGCGCGCGCCGCCGCCCTCAAGGCCGCGGCGGACAAGGCGGCTGCCGAGAAGGCTGCAGCGGACAAGGCGACGGCGGACAAGGCGACGGCGGACAGGGCGATGGCGGACAAGGCCGCGGCGGAGGAGGCGGCGCGCCAAGCCCGGCTCAAGGCCCAGGCCGCCGAGGAGGCCGCCCGCCGCGGCCTTGTCCGCCATCGCCC
>NZ_VRUT01000353.1:0-1060 GCF_008039465.1 Methylobacterium sp. WL120
GTGGAGACGCGGGCCTCGGCGTGCGTTTCAGGCGCCGGCTTGGCGGGCGCGGAGCCGACGGGCGCGGGCTTGTCCGGCGCAGGTCTGGTCGGCGCGGCGTTCGCGGCGACGCGGGCCGGTTCCGGCACCGAGAACGGCACCTCGGCGCGGCCGCGCACCTTGCCCGAGACCGCGTCGACCTGGTCGACCCGCACCATGTAGTCGCCCGGCTTCACGCCGCGGCCGATCGTGAAGGTGACCTTGCCGTCGGCCCCGACGCTGGCCGGCGCGATCAGCGTGTCGTTGAGGTAGAGCCGCACCGTCGCCCCGGGCGAGGCCTGGCTGGTGACGAACAGCCGCCCGCCCTCCTGCGCGTCCACGCTGACGATCTTGACGGGGGCGTTCGTCGCGGATGTGTCCGGCGTCGTCTTCGCGGCCGTCGCCGCCTTGCCCGGCGCCGCGCCGCTTCCGGCGCCGTCCTTGCCGGACGAGACTTTGCCGGGTGCGACTTGGCCCGGCACCGCCTGGCCCGGCACCGCCTTGCCCGCCACGTCCTTGCCCGCCACGTCCTTGCTCGCGACGCCCTTGCTCGCGACATCCTTACCCGGCGACGCCTGACCCGGCCCGGCCGGCGCCCCTTGCGCCGTCGGCGCGTCGGGCTGCGACAGCACCACCGTCGGCTTGTCCGGCGCGATCAGCGCCACCAGCGGCTTCTCGGTGCGCGAGGGCGAGACCGCCACCGCGACGCTGTCCGCCGAGCGGGTCTCGCGGCCCTCGGCCGTGGTCGAGCGCAGCACGATCTCGCTGTTGCCCGCGGGCAGGGCCGGCGGCACGATCGCGAACTGCCCGTTCGGGTCGGCCAGCGCCTTGGCCACCGCCTTGCCGTCGACCAGCAGCTCGACGACGGTGTTCGGCGCGCCGCGTCCGGCCACCACCGACTCGCCGTTGGGCTCGACGCGGACGATATCGAACTTGAGCGCGGCCTGTGCGTCGGCCCGCGGGGCCGGCTCGGCCGCGGGCGGCGCCGCGGCGGGCTTGCCCTCGCCTTTACCCATGCCGGCATCCGGCGCCAGGGCGCCCA
>NZ_VRUT01000354.1:0-1052 GCF_008039465.1 Methylobacterium sp. WL120
CGCGCCGCGTCGTTCTTCGACTTCTACGCCCACGACTTCGAGTTCGCCGGTGCCACCGCCGGCTCCGACATGGCCTCGACCAACCTCGCCGCCTACACCGCGACGCTCGGCAACGGCTTCTCGGCAACGATCTCGATGGAAGACCCGGCCTATCGCCGCACGCCGATCTTCTCGCCGTCGATCAACATTGCCGGCGTGGCAACCAACTCGGCGCTCGCCAACTCGGGCCTGCTGCTCGGCAGCTCGCCGGTTCCGGTGTTCATCGGCTACACCGGTGCGGTCCCGACCCGCTACAGCACCATCGATGCGATCGAGCGCAGCCGGATGCCCGACTTCGTCGGCGCTGTCCGATACGACGCAGCGTGGGGCTCTGCCCAGCTCTCGGCCGCCGTGCACGAGCTGAACGTCGGCAACGTCGCTGCTGGCGCCGGCACCGGTGCCGGCACGAACGTCAGCATCGCCCACACCAACAACGCCTACGGCTACGCCGTGCAGGGCGGCGTGAAGGTCAACCTGCCGTTCATCGCCCCCGGCGACACCCTCTACCTGCAGGGTGCCTACGGCAACGGAGCGCAGCTCTACACCGGCTACTCCGCGTACACCGGCTCGTTCACGCAGAGCACCACCACCATCCAGGGCCAGAAGTTCGCGCAGTTCTTCTCCGACGCGACGATCAACCCCTTCACCGGTCAGCTCTCGACCTCCGAGACTTTCACTGCCGTCGCCTCGCTTCTGCACTACTGGTCGCCTGAGTGGCGTTCGGCCTTCTTCGGCTCCTACGGCGAGCAGTCGTTCTCGGCAGGCGCCCGCGCCGGCCAGGGCAACGCCTACACGCTCTACAACAACCTTAACGGCACCAACTTCGGTGGTAACTCCGTCGGCACCCCGGGCACCCGTTTCTACAACCTCAGCCAGGCGCTCCGCGACACCTACCAGTTCGTCGCCGGCGCGAGCCTGATCTGGTCGCCGGTCAAGGACCTCGATATCGGTGTGGAAGGCTTCTACACCCAGATCGGCGTCAAGAACGGCCGCGTGATCGACCAGGACAAGGA
>NZ_VRUT01000355.1:0-990 GCF_008039465.1 Methylobacterium sp. WL120
TGGAACCACGGGATCCAGGCCGCGTCGGTCTTGAGCTCGGGGGTGAGGATGATGCCGCCCATCGTCCAGAGCGAGACGAAGAAGAAGCCCAGCGTCGCCCGCACCAGCAACCCGGTGTCGGCCCGCACCCGCGTGGTGACCCGGTCGAGCGCGTTCAGGAGCGCCGTACCGAGGGGGGTGCCCTCGGCGAGGCAGCCGAACATCAGGCACAGGATCGACAGGCCGACGAGCCATTCGAAATCGAGGCAGAGCACCTGTTCGAGGCCGCGGGGCTGGCCGGCGACGTCGAAGGCGCAGAACCACTTCACGTGGGCGCTGGCCTCGCTGCTGGCCAGAACGATCGCCGGGAGGGCCATGGCGCCGGCAAGAAACGGAGAAGAACAGCGCCACTCGGAAAACCGCATCGAAGCCTCGCACCGACCCGCCAGAACAGTCCCCACGCCTGCATTTAGGACTAAGCCGATCGACTTCGCCAAGGGTTTGTTAACATCCATGTCGAAAAGGTTAACGCTGTGGGAAGCGTGTAGAACTGGCTGTACGCGATCTCAGTCGAGACGGCTCGCCCCGGCAACGCGGCATTCAGCATGGGCCGTGATTCCGCCGGGCGCCCCCGCCCCGGCAAGACTTCGCTCAGTGTTCGCCGGTCATCGTGCCCGGGCCGGATGACCACGTCGCCGGCCGGACCCAGCGCGAGGACGCGACGGATGATCGGTTTGACAAGTGTGGTCAGTCTCGGGGCCGGGATCGGTCTCGCCGCGTTCGCGCCCCGGGCGGGCCTGCGCGCCCACGCCTTCGAGTCCTGCGGCGGCCTGCTGCTGGTGGCCGGCCTCGCGCTGCTCGGCTCGGGGCTACCACTGTTCCGCTAGCAGGCTGCTGCAGAAGTCGCTGGCAGGCTTGTCGCGGAGATGATTCACTCTGTTAGAGGCAGGGGTGGGATCAGGCGATGCGCGGGCGCGGAGATCGATCGGAGAACCTGTTCAGCTACGTCCG
>NZ_VRUT01000356.1:0-969 GCF_008039465.1 Methylobacterium sp. WL120
TCGCGGTGCGCGAGACCGCCGCCGCCAGCGCCCCGGCGATCCAGGCCTGACGCCCCGAGGCGGCCTGCGCCCGCGCGCCGCCTTGCCATGCGGCCGAGCGCGCGGCGGCCAGCGCCTCGTCGATGTCGCCCGCGGCGGCGCAAAGGACGGCGAGGTCGACGAGCCCGGCCTTTTCCAGCAGCGGCGGCAGCAGGCGGCGAATGCTCGCCAGCGCCAGGAACACCGTTCGCTCGATCTCGACCGCGGGCAGGTCGGCCGATCCCGACAGGCGCAGGACGAAGGCCATCAGCCGGTGGCGCTCGGCGTCCGACATCGCGTCGTTGAGGCCGAGCGCGTAGGCCGCGAGCGGGTGCGAAAAGCAGGGCGGGCAGTCGTCGCTGGACCGGATCGCGCGATAGGGCAGGCCAGCGGCGACCAGGGCGGCCTCGTTGATGCAGGTGCCGCCGTCCGGCCCCGGAAACGGGTGCGAGCCGGAGAGCAGCCGCCAGTTCAGGATGTGGTCGAACCCTGCCATGCGAAACCTTCGAGCTGCCGGGAATCGTGTCCGGGAGCGAGCGTGGCACGCTGGCGTTGGGTTGGCGAGGGGGCGATCAGCCGCCGGCGTCGAGCGCGACGCCCGACAGCATCGCCAGCCCGAGCACCAGCACGAAGGCGCCGGCCAGAAGCTCGAGGGCGCCGAGCGCCAGGATGCCGGCGCGTCCGCGGCCGCCGGCCAGGCGCAGGGCGGCGCCCTTGGCGAAGACGGCGAGGCTCGCGAGCGCACCGGTGGTGAGCGCGGTGCCGAGCGCCATGGCGAACACGGCGAGGATGCCGGCGGCCAGCATCCCCTGCGCGGCGGCGAAGACCAGGATCAGCACCGCCCCGGCGCAGGGGCGCGAGCCGGCGGCGACCACGATGGCGGCGCGTTCCCGCCAGGTGTCGAGGGATTCGAACGCCCGCGCGTCGGCGAGGCGGGCATGGCCGCAATCC
>NZ_VRUT01000357.1:0-960 GCF_008039465.1 Methylobacterium sp. WL120
AGCTCGACCCCACGAGCCTCGCCGCGCTCGACGGGCCCGGGCGGGGCGAGCTCGAAGGCTGGATCGCGGCGCAGGCGCCGGGACGCCTCGCTGCCGGCGCCGTCCGCTTCGAGCCCTATCGCACCGGCAGCGCCTTCCTCGTCGGCCGCGGGGTCGGGGCAGGAGCGTCGGCATGAGCGTGTCCGACGAGTTCACCCTGGACTTCGCCCGCGCCGACCGGATCGGCCTCGAGGAGGCGGTGTACTGCGCCGGCAAGTCGCCCGCGCAGGTCGACGCGATCCTCGATGCGGCGGCCGAGCGGGCGGCGCGCTTCCTCCTCACCCGCCTCGACCCGGACAAGCACGCCGCCCTGCGCGCCGTCCATCGGGAGGCGCTGGATTACTGCCCGGTCTCGCGCACGGCCGTCTTCGGCGTGGCGCGCGCGGTGGAAGGGCCGGCCCGCATCGCCGTGGTCGCCGCCGGCACCTCCGACGTGCCGGTCGCCCGCGAGGCGTTGCGGACGCTGGCCTACCAGGGCCGCGCCGCGACGCTCGTCGCCGACGTCGGCGTCGCCGGCCTGTGGCGGCTGACCCGCCGGCTGGAGGAGATCCGCGCCCATCCGGTGGTGATCTGCGTCGCCGGCATGGACGCGGCGCTGCCGAGCGTGCTCGGCGGCCTCGTCGCCGGCGCGGTGATCGGCGTGCCGACCTCGGTCGGCTACGGCGTCGCGGAGGGCGGCCGCACGGCCCTCGACGCGATGCTCGCGAGCTGCGCCCCCGGCCTCGCGGTCGTCAACATCGACAACGGCTACGGCGCGGCCTGCGCCGCCCTGCGCCTGCTCCACGCCGCCGAACGCCTCGCGGCCGCCTGAACCGACCCGTCGTCCGAACACAGGAGAATCCCATGGAACGCCGCAGCTTCCTTCAGAGCGCCGTCGTCGGCGCGGGCCTCGCCGCAGCCGGCGGAGGCGCCGCCACCGCG
>NZ_VRUT01000358.1:0-944 GCF_008039465.1 Methylobacterium sp. WL120
ACCGGCGGCGGCGCCGGCAGGAACGGCTCGGGCTTCGGAGCCGGGGCAGGCGGGATGGCGAACGGCGCCGCGGCGGGCTTTTCCGCCTGCGGAAGCGGTGAGTCCACAGGCGCCGCCATGGCCGCGGCCATCGGGTCGACCGCGGCCGGCGCCTCGGGAGCGGGAGCGGAGACCGGAACCGGGTCCGAGAACGTAGGCGGGGCCGACCGGGCGGGGGCGACGGCCGAGGCCGGACGCGCCAGCGCGGCTTCGAGCTGGCGGGCCATGTCCGAGAGGATCGCCGGATCGACCGGCCGGCGCTCGGCCGGCGGCAAGGGCGGGATCGGCGGGATCGCGCCGGGGACCGGGACCGACGCGGAGGCGGGCTCCTCCGGCGGCGCCGCCTCGGTGCGGGGGCGCTCGGAGGCGACGTCGGGGCGCGGGTTGATCAGCGGCGGCGCGGTCCGGCGCATCGGACGGCGGGCCGGCGCGTCCGGGCGGGAACCGGTGACGATCGCCTCGGAGGCGCGCGGTTCGGAGACGCGGTCCGGGCGCAGCTCGGAATCGTCCAGAAGCGCGGCGTCCAGCGGCGGAACCGCGAGCGACGCGGCGGACGCGAGCGCCCCGCCCGGGCCGGACACGGTCGGGGCGAGCACGATCGGCATGGAGAAGTCGGGCCGGAACGCGGCCTGGGCCTGCGTCTCGAGACCGGAAAACGGGTCGGGCCCCGCCTCGGCCAGGGTTTCGGCGAAGGGCGCCGCGAGGGGCTCGGCCATCGCCTCGGGGCGCAGGGCCGGGTCGCGCTGCTGCCCGCGCTGGATGTGGCGCTCGATCACCACGTCGTTCGGGCCGCCGACGAGCAGCAGGTGCTCGACGTTGTCGCGCCGCAGCAGGATCAGCTGGCGCTGCCGGTCGAGCTCGTACACGTCGACGATGCCCAGCCGCGGCTGGCGCCCGCGCTGGCC
>NZ_VRUT01000359.1:0-929 GCF_008039465.1 Methylobacterium sp. WL120
TCGTCCTAGCCCGGGCCCCCCCCCGCTGCTGGGCCTCGGCGGCCCCGGCGAGGACGAGACAGCCGACGAGCAACGTGGCGGCGCGCACGAGACGAAGGGTCATGGTCGGACGATTCCTACCGCCGGATCGCGCGGCGGCGGGACATTGCCGCTTGGCCGCCGCCGGGGTCAACCCTGGGTTTCGGGACGGCGGTCGTCGCCTCGTACACAGCCGTCCACAGGCCAAGCCGCTGCGCAAGCGAGACTATTTCGTGGGGCTCCGAAACCGTTTGAAAATGTTCTTGTTTTGTTCCTATCTGACGTCATGTCAGAGCTGGATCGGGATGAAGCCCTCGCGTGAAGAACCGGAGGAACGGCCGCCCTCCCCGGCGGAGCGGATCGCCGCGTTGCCGGTGCGCCTGGACGCGGAGCGCCGGCCCGATGTGGGCGGCGTGCTCCCCTTCGGCGTCGCCGACCTCGATGTGCGGCTTCCCGGAGGCGGCCTCGGCCTCGGCCTCCTCCACGAGATCGCCCCCGAAGGCGCGGGCGACGAGGCCTCGGCCCTGGGCTTCGTCTTGGCGCTGGTCGCCCGCCATCTCGCGCGCGCGGCCGGGGATGCCCTCCTCGTCGTCGCCCCCGGCCATCCGATTCCCTACGGCCACGGCCTCGTCGGCCTCGGGCTCGATCCAGGGCGCCTGCTGCTGCTCGAGGCCGAGGCGGACGCCGCCGTGTTCGGCGCCCTCGAGGACACACTGCGGGCCGGGCAGCTCGCGGCGGTGGCGGGGCTCGTCGCGGATGGGCTTCCGCTGAAGCCGGGCCGCCGCCTGCAGCTGGCCGCCGGGTCCTTCGGCACCGCGCCGCCCCTTCTGCTGATCCTGCGGCCTTTCCGGGCCGCCCTGCCGAACGGCGCGGCGACGCGCTGGCGGATCGCGGCCGGCGGCGCGGCGCGC
>NZ_VRUT01000035.1:0-33469 GCF_008039465.1 Methylobacterium sp. WL120
GGACCGGGATGTTGATCGCGGTGTCGGCGCCGAAGGTGGCGTCGGGCCGGCGGTAGATGAAGGTGTTGATCGCGTAGACGCCCTCGGGCAGCGGCGCGCCGGTGGCCAGGCCGACCTGCTCGCCGGGAATGGTCGTCGTCTGCGCCTGCGCGGTCGAGACGGCCAGGAGGCCCGTGACGGCGGCGAGGCCTGCGACGATCGCGGTGCGTAACGACATGATGGATCTCAAGGTTGGAAGCTCGTGGGCGGCGGCGCGAATCATCGCGGCGGCGGTTGCCCGTTCTGTCTAACCGAGAATGATCGTCTTGCACGCCACGATGAACTCTGTTGAGCGCGGTTAATCGCACCCGTTGCATTCACAGCACACGCGAACCCGTTCTTAATGGTTCGTTAACCTGGGGCCGTCGCGCGATGTGCAGGTTGTTGCAGTGCGTGATCTCGCGCGTCGCAACCCACGACGCCGTCTTCGGCCGTGACGCCCCCGATGCCGACCATCTCTACGGTGCGTCTGCGCCAGCCTCGCCGGCGCGCAGCCGATCGGCGACCAGGGCCTGCAGGGTCCACAGGTGCCGGTCGCGGATGCCGAGCGCCTCGCAGGCCTCGACCGTGCGGAACAGGTATTCGGCGCTCGGCCCGAGGTGCCCGCAGGCGGTCGCGATCCGGTCGGCGATCTCGGGCTCGGTGAGGCGGCCGGAATAGCGGTCGCTGGCGCGGTTCACCAGGAAGGTCAGCGCCGAGACGGTGCCGGCCTCCGTCGCCACCGGCAGCCAGCGCGCGACGTAGCCGCGCCCGCGCATCTCGCGGCGCCACACCGGCATCAGCGTCTCGCGCAGGTTGGTGCCGGGCAGCCGGAACGCGACGCCGCGGCAGGCGCCGCCACGGTCGAGCGCCAGGACGAAGCCGGGTCGCTCGGGCGTGCCGCGGAACCGACGCTGCAGCAGGCAGAACCGGCGGTGGAAGCCGCGCACCGTGCCGATCCGGCTCTCGGCGAAATCGAATTCCGGGCGCCACATGAGCGAGCCGTAGGCGAACACCCAGAGGTCGCCGCCGCCGGCGCGCTGCGCGATGATCGCGTCGAGGCCGGGCTTCAGCTCCTCGTCGGTCATCACCTGCAGGGCCGCGGCGTCGTCCGGCACCGGCACCGCGTGGGCCCGGCCGATGAGGTCGAGGGAGAGGGCGAGCGGCGCGTTTCGCATCGGTCCGGGGGAGCAAGGACGGGGCCGGGACAACCCGGCTCGGCCCCCCATGGTGCCGGATTAGGTCCCGGACTTGGTGTTCGACAGCGTGTCCAGCTCCGCGAACGGCTCGGTGCGGTGGCCCTGGCAGACCTCGTCGTCGTCGATCGCCGTCAGCGTGTCGGCCGCCTTGTCCTGGCGGACCACGACCTTCGGGCGCTCGCCCTTGCCGAAGCTGCGACCCTTCATGTGGCTCGACACGCAGTACAGCGTGCGCCCGCCATCCTCGAACGGCCCCGCGATGCGGCTCGATTCAAACCGCACCGGCAGCAGCGAGACCGATCCGAACGCCACCTGCCGCAGGGCGAGCGCGGCGATGCGCTCGCGAATGGGTTTCGCCGACGCGGTCGCGGGGGCGGGCGCCTCGCCGCGCGCCATGCAGCCGGAGAGCGCGAGGGCGACGGCGAGCGTGGCGGTTGCCGCCCGGAGCGGTCGGTCATCGAACGCCGCCGGTCGCTTTCCTCCCCCCTCTGCGGGGGAGGGTGGGCCTCGCGTCAGCGAGGGTCGGGAGAGGGGAGTGCCGTATCCGGAAACGCCGCTCCCCTCTCCCGACTTAGCTCGCGGCCCACCCTCCTCCGCAAAGGGGGGAGGGGGCGCGGCGTGGCGGCTTCGACGGAGCGCGCATACGCGCAAGCGCCGGAAGGCGGTCAAGGTATTCGATATCCGCAGAAGCACCCCGACCTCCCCACGCCTAGCCTCGTTCAATGCTACCGCGGCTTTCAGTCCTAGCAAACGCGAACTCTCACGCCGCGCACGGAAATCCCCTAAGGTGGGGCGATGCAATGGACCGATGACGCGCTGGTGCTCGGCGTGCGCAGGCAGGGCGAGACCGGCGTGGTGCTCGAGGCGATGACCCGCGCGCACGGGCGCCATCTCGGGCTGGTCCACGGCGGGCGCTCGCGCCGGATGCAGCCGGTGCTGCAGCCCGGGAACCTCGTGCGCGCCACCTGGCGCTCGCGGCTCGACGAGGGCCTCGGGGCGTTCGCGGTCGAGCCGCTGGATTCGGCGCTGTCGCGTCTGATCGGCTCCGGCCTCGCGCTCTACGGCGTCGGCCACCTCGCGGCGCTGCTGCGGCTGCTGCCCGAGCGCGATCCGCATCCCGAGCTGTTCGAGGCGGCCCGCGTGCTGATCGCGCACCTGCACGACCGCACGGTGGCGCCGGTGCTGATGGTCCGGTTCGAGCTGGCGATCCTGGCCGAACTCGGCTTCGGGCTCGATCTCGGCGCCTGCGCCGCCACCGGCGGCAACGACGCCCTGATCTACGTCTCGCCGAAGAGCGGGCGCGCGGTCAGCGCCTCGGCGGGCGAGCCCTATCGCGACCGCCTGCTGGCGCTGCCGGCCTTCCTGCGCGACGGCGGGCGCCTGGAGGGGCCGGACGACGTGCGGAATGGCTTTACCTTGACCGGCTACTTCCTCACGCAGCACATCTGGGGTCCGCGGGCACTGCCGACCCCTGAGGACCGCACACGATTCGTCGCGGCCGGCCTGGATGCCGAGCGCTGATGTTCGTGTTATGTTCCACGTGACACGTATGAGAACGGAGCCGTGATGGGCCAGCCCTTCGAGCCGCCGACCGGGGACGGCATCGAGAGCGTGGAGCTGAAGTCCGCGCTGGAGGAGCGCTACCTCGCCTACGCGCTCTCCACGATCATGCACCGGGCGCTGCCCGATGCCCGCGACGGGCTGAAGCCGGTGCACCGCCGCATCCTCTACGGCATGCGGCTGCTGCGGCTCGACCCGAACACCGCGCACAAGAAGTGCGCCAAGATCGTCGGCGACGTGATGGGCGACTTCCACCCGCACGGCGACCAGGCGATCTACGACGCGCTGGTGCGGCTGAGCCAGGACTTCGCGCAGCGCTACCCGCTGGTCGACGGGCAGGGCAACTTCGGCAACATCGACGGCGACGGCCCTGCCGCCTACCGCTACACCGAGGCGCGGCTGACCGAAGTCGCGCGGCTGATCCTCGACGGGTTCGACGAGGACACGGTCGACTTCCGCCCGTCCTACAACGGCGAGAAGGACGAGCCGTCGGTCCTGCCGGCGGCCTTCCCGAACCTCTTGGCCAACGGAAGCCAGGGCATCGCGGTCGGCATGGCGACGTCGATCCCGCCGCACAACGCGGCGGAGCTGTGCGACGCGGCGCTCTACCTGATCGCCAACCCGGCCGCGACCTCGGCCCAGCTCGTCAGCTTCGTGCAGGGGCCGGACTTCCCCACCGGCGGCATCCTGATCGATTCGGCCGAATCGATCGCCGAGGCCTACCGCACCGGGCGGGGCGCCTTCCGCGTGCGCGCCCGCTGGACCAAGGAGGACCTCGGCCGCGGCACCTGGAACATCGTCGTCACCGAGATCCCCTACGGCATCCCGAAGGCGCGGCTGATCGAGAAGCTCGCCGAGCTGCTGCAGGAGAAGAAGCTGCCGCTGCTCGCCGACGTGCGCGACGAGTCGGCCGAGGACGTGCGCGTGGTTCTGGAGCCGCGCTCGCGCAGCGTCGACCCGGTGATCCTGATGGAATCGCTGTTCCGGCTGACGGAACTCGAAGCCCGCATCCCGCTCAACATGAACGTGCTGGTCGGCGGCCTCGTGCCCCGGGTGATCGGGCTCGCCGAGGCGTTGCGCGAATGGCTCGACCACCGCCGCGTCGTGCTGCAGCGGCGCTCGCGCAACCGCCTCGGGCAGATCGAGCGCCGGCTCGAGATCCTGAACGGCCTGCTCATCGTCTACCTCGACCTCGACGCGGTGATCCGCATCATCCGCGAGGAGGACGAGCCGAAGGCGGCGCTGATGGCGCATTTCGGGCTCACCGACGTGCAGGCCAACGCGATCCTCGACACGCGGCTGCGGAGCTTGCGCAAGCTCGAGGAGATGGAGCTGAAGCGCGAGCTCGACACGCTGACGAAGGAGAAGGACGGACTGGAGGCGCTGCTCGGCTCGGACGCCGCGCAGTGGAAGTCGATCACCCAGCAGGTCCGCCAGGTGAAGAAGACCTTCGGGCCCGACACCAAGCTCGGCGCGCGCCGCACGACCCTGCAGAACCCGCCCGACACCGCCGGCATCGACTTCACCGCCGCGATGGTCGAGCGCGAGCCGATCACCGTCATCGTCTCCGACAAGGGCTGGATCCGGGCGCTGAAGGGCCACGTCGCCGACCTGTCCGGCGTCGCGTTCAAGGGCGACGACCGGATCAAGATCGCCTTCCCGAGCGAGACCACCGCCAAGATCCTGGTGCTGGCCTCGAACGGCAAGGTCTTCACTCTCGACGCCTCGAAGCTGCCGGGCGGACGCGGCTTCGGCGACCCCATCCGCCTGATGGTCGACCTCGACGACGGCACCGAGATCGTCGCGGCCTTGCCCTACCGCCCGGAGACCCGCCTGCTGATCGCGGGCTCGGACGGGCGCGGCTTCCTCGCGCCGGCGGACGCGCTGGTCGCCAACACCCGCAAGGGCAAGGGCATCCTGAGCCTGGACGGCGACGCCAAGGCAGTGGTGCTGGTGCCGGCCGAGGGCGACCACGTCGCGGTGACGAGCTCCGACAAGCTGCTGCTGGTCTTCCCGATCACCGAGCTGACCGAGCTCGTCCGCGGCAAGGGCGTGCGCCTGCAGCGCTGCCGCCAATCGAGCCTGGTCGACGCCTGCGTCTTCCCCCTCGCCGAGGGCCTGCCCTGGCGCGACGGTTCACCCGAGGGCCGCCTCGCCCAGCAGAGCGTGCTGGAGAAGTGGATGGGCCACCGCACGGATGCCGGGACGCTGATGACGCGGAGTTTCCCGAAGTTCGAGCGGTTCGGGAAGTAGGGCGAAACATCGAATGCCGCTCGGCGGCGGCTTTCCCTGACCGGCCACGTCCATCCCCTCGCCCCGCTGGCGGGGAGAGGGCTTCGGCGACCTCGTCGTCGCCGAAGCGCGGCGGCAGCCGAAGGTGAGGGGGGCCGAAGCAGCCTCGTCCTGAGCCGCCCCCTCACCGTCGCTCCGGCTACGCCTCTCGCTTCCCGGCTGCACGACGGGGTGCAGCCGGGCCTCTCCCCGCGCGCGGGGAGAGGGGAACCCGCGGCTCAGGCCTTCACCGGTTCGACCCCTTCTCGAGCGAGCAATGCGCGCTTGCGGTCGATGCCCCAGCGGTAGCCGGAGAGGGCGCCGTCGGCGCGGACCACCCGGTGGCAGGGGATCGCGACCGCGAGCGCGTTGGCGCCGCAGGCGCGGGCGACCGCCCGCACCGCCGCCGGCGTGCCGATGCGCGCCGCGATCTCGGCGTAGCTCGCGGTGGTCCCCGCCGGGATGGTTCGCAACGCCTCCCAGACCCGCTGCTGGAAGGCGGTGCCGCCGATGTCCAGGGGCAGCGAGACCGGGCGGGACGGTGTTTCGACCAGGCCGACCACCTGCGCGACCAGCGCCGCGAAGCCCTCATCGGCGCCCGCGAGCGCCGCGTTCGGGAAGCGGTCTTCCAGGTCGCGCAGCAACGCATCTGGGTTGTCGCCCAGCAGGATCGCGCAGATGCCGCGGGTCGTCGCCGCGACGAGGACCGCGCCGAGGCTGCACGCCGCGACCGCGAAGCGGATCGTCTCGCCGGCTCCACCCTTGCGGTAGGCGGCCGGCGTCATGCCGAGGCGTGCCCCTGCGTAGAACCGGCTCGCGGCGCCGTAGCCCGCTTCGTACAGGGCTTCCGTGACGCTGGCCGCGCCTGGCAATGCTTTGGCGACACGCTCGGCGCGACGGGCCGCACCGTAGGCCCGCGGCGTGACGCCGGTGGCCGCCTTGAACACGCGGTGGAAGTGGAACGGGCTCAACCCGGCGGCGTGGGCGAGGTCGTCAAGGCTGGGCGCGGTCTCGGACTCGTCGATCAGACGGCAGGCGCGGGCGACGGCCTCCGCGCGGCGGGTCTCGCGCGACGCCTCGTCAGGCCGGCAGCGCCGGCACGGGCGGAAACCCGCCGCCTCGGCTGCCTCGCAGGTGGGGTGGAAGGCGACGTTTCGGGGAAGCGCCGCGCGCGACGGGCAGCTCGGGCGGCAATACACGCCGGTGCTGCGCACGGAGTAGACGAAGCGGCCGTCGAACGCGCCGTCGCGGGCGGCCACCGCGGCATGGCGAGCGGCATCCGACAGGTCTGCGGGGGACACGGTTCCCAACGTCGGCATCGCGACCTCTCGGGTGGTGGGAGCCGGATCGGCTCCCTGTGCGTGCCTCGGAATGGCGCGTCTCGGTGTTCCCGGCATCCCGTCCCTTGCTCTCGAATCCCGCGGCGGCATCCTGCGCAGGGAGGGCGCCCGGCACAAAGCGCCGAACGCGCGGCATCCGCCACCCAGAGATGCATCGCCGCGTAGGCGCGATAGGGTCGCCACGCCTCCGCCCGCCGAAGAAGCTCGGCAGGATTAGGGCGCCCGGCGCCGACGTCGAGCGCCCGCATCAGGCCGACGTCGCCGCCGGGTAGGGCGTCCGCCGCGCGTAGGACGCGCATGGCGATGTATTGCGCCGTCCACGGCCCGAGGCCGCGGGTCGCGGGGAGGCGGCGGACCGCTATGGCGAGGTCCTGTCCCGGCGCGAACAGGTCCGGCTCGGCGAGGCTGGATTCTGCGAGCGCCCGGATCGCGGCGCCCCGCGCGCGCGGCATGTCGAGCATCTTCGCGACATCCGTCGCGGCGACGGCCTCCGGGGAGGGGAACAGATGGCTCAGCCCCGGGCCGGCGGCCGATTCGAGCGGCATCCCGCCTTCGTCGGCGTTCCGGCCGGCGAAGTCTTGGCGCGTCGGCGTCATCCGCGACGCGGATCAGCCGGCCGCCCGCCGCAACGGCTCGGCGTCGCGACCGGGCAACCAGCGCGCGATGGTGTCGTAGAGGACCGCGCGGTCGAACGGCTTGCCGACGTGGTCGTCCATGCCGGCCTCGCGGAACTGGCGCACCTCGGCGGGCAGGACGTTGGCCGTCATCGCGATCACCGGCACGTTCGCGCAAGCGCCCTTTAGGCGGCGGATCATCCGCGTCGCGGTGATGCCGTCCATGCCCGGCATCTGGACGTCCATCAGCACGAGGTCGAAGGCGCCGTCCTCCACCGCCATCACGGCGGTGGCGCCGTCGGCGACCACCTCGACGGTGTGGCCGGCGGCCTCGAGCACAAGGCGCGCAAGCTCCTGGTTGATCTCGACGTCCTCGACGAGGAGGATTCGCCCGGTCGCCTGGGGCGCGGCGACGGGCAGCGCGGCGATGGCGGCGGCGACGTCGGCGGCACGGGGAAGCGTCACCGTGAACCAGAAGGTCGAGCCCTCGCCGTCGTCGGAGGCCACGCCGATCGTGCCGCCCATCAGCTCGACGAGGCGGCGGCTGATCGCGAGGCCGAGCCCGGTCCCGCCGAAGTCGCGACCGACCGAGTTGTCCACCTGCGAGAAGCGTTCGAACAGCCGGTGCTGCTTGGCCAGCGGGATGCCGATGCCGGTGTCGGTCACGCTGAAGCGGACGGTCTCGCCTGCATCCGTGGTGCCGGCATGGCGCACCGCCAGGGTGACGCTGCCGCGCCGCGTGAACTTCACCGCGTTGTTGAGGAGGTTGAGCAGGATCTGGCGCAGGCGCGCCTCGTCGCCCAAAAGGCTCCGCGGCAGGTCGGGATCGATCCGGGCGATCACGGACAGGCCCTTGGCGGCGGCCAGCCCCCGCACGATCGAGAGCCCGTTGTCGGCGAGCGCCGCCGGCGCGAAGGCGCGCTGTTCCAGGTCGATCGCCCCCGCCTCGACCTTCGAGAAGTCGAGGATGTCGTTGACGACGGTCAGCAGGGCCGAACCCGAGGAGCGCGCCAGCTCGGCGTGGCGCCGCAGGTCCGGCGCCAGCCGCTCGGCGCGGGCCAGCAGGTCGGTGAAGCCGATCACCGCGTTCAGCGGCGTGCGGATCTCGTGGGACATCGCGGCGAGGAAGTCGGTCTTGGCCAGGCTCGCGCGCTCGGCCTCCAGGCGCGCCGCCTCGGCTGCGGTCTTGGCCGCCTGCAACGCCAGCTCGGCGTTCTTGCGCTCGGTGGCGTCGAGGTTGAGGCCGATCACCCGCACGGCGCGGCCTGAGGGATCGTAGTAGGCGCGGCCGAAGCATTGCAGCCAGCGCACGACGCCGTCCTCGCCCGCGACCCGGACCTCGGTGACGAAGGTGCGACGCGACGTGATCGCCTGCGAGGCGACCGAGAAGGCGTTCTCCCGGTCCTCCTCCACCACCAGGGCCTTCCATGCCTCGATCGACAGGTGCAGGGGTTGCGTCGTCGACACACCGTGCAGCCGCGCGCTCTCGGGCGAGAGCATGACGGTGCCGGCCACGAGGTCGAGGTCCCACGAGCCGGCCTCGGCCGCGTCCTGGGCGAGGCGCAGCAGGTCGCTGGTCTCCTCCAGGGAACGCCGCGCCGCGATGATCTCGTCGATGTCCAATGCCGTGCCGAGCCAGCCGACGACCGCACCCGCCTCGCGGATCGGCATCATCACGATCTTGTGCCAGCGGTAGGCGCCGTCGTGCCGGCGCAGACGGCCCTCGACCTCGTGGCCGCGCTCCTCTCGAATGGCGGCGGCGCAGGCCGCGTCCATGCGCGCGGCGTCGTCCGGGTGGTTGGCGGCGCGCCTCTCCGCCAGGCCGGTGCCGATCGAACCGTAATACGCCTCGAAGCGCTGGTTGACGTAGGCCGCCCGGCCGTCCTCGGCCCGCATGATCCAGACGAGCTGCGGCAGCGTGTCGGCGAGCGCACGGTAGCGCGCCTCGCCCGCCCGCAGGGCGTCCTCGGCCTGGTGGCGCGCATCGATGTCGCGCACCGAGGCGACGAACCCGGCCGGCTGCCCGGCGGCGTCGCGCACGAGGCGCCACGAGCCCTCGACCCAGAGGTAGGCGCCGTCGCTCCGGCGCAGGCGATAGCTCGCGACCGCGGTCTCGGCCTCGCCCCGCGAGAGGCGGCCGACCATGGCGGTGAGGGTCGCCACGTCGTCCGGGTGGGCGTCGTCCTCGGGACGTGTGCCGACCATGTCCTGCGGCGACCGGCCGAGCAGGGCGTGCGAGGCCGGCGACGCGTAGATCCGCCGGCCGTCGCGATCGACCTGGACGATCATGTCGCTGGCGTTGTCGGCGAGCAGCCGGTAGCGCGCCTCGCTGCGGGCGATCGCCTCCTCGGCGCGGCGCAGGTGGGTGATGTCGCGCACGCTGACGAAGACGCGGGCGACGCGGGTGCCGCCGGCTTCGCGCAGGGGCACGAGGATCACCTCGAAGCGATGGGTTCCGTCGCCGTGGACCCGTTCCTCCGCGCGCCGCAACGGTTCGCCGGAGCGGATGACGCCCTCGATGTCGGCCCGCACGATCGCCGCGATCCCGGGCTGCATCACGTCCTCGGGGACCTTGCCGCGGACCTCCTCGGGCAAGCGCCCGATCAACGCCGCGGCGCTCGGGTTCAGGGTTTCGAGGGTGAAGCTGCCGTCGGCCGCGACGGCGTGGACGAACAGGTGGTCGGTGGCGTTCTCGAACACGCCGCGGAACAGGGTCTCGGCTTGGCCGAGCGCACGGTGGGTCTCGACCAGCAGCCTTTCGCGCCGGCGCCGGCGTTCGAGTTCGCTGAGCAGAAAGAGGCATCCGAGCAGGATAACCGCGCTCGCGGCCACGCCGACCGCCAGCGCGTTGCGCCGCTCGGTGACGAGCGGCGCGAGCACCACGTCCACCGACTTGCCGACCGTGACGACGAGCGGCAGGTTCTCTGTGGTGCGATAGCCGAAGATCCGCGGGCGCCCGTCGAGGCCGCTCGCGATTTCGTAGACTCCCGCGGGTGCGTCCGCGAGCCTCGCGAACAGGCCCCTGCCGTCCGAGCGCAGCGTCAGGTCGCGCTCGTACATGCCGGCCATCGCCGGCTCGCGGATGCGGACGTAGCCGTCGCGCCCGAACAACCCGACGACGGAATCCGCGCCGACGTCGAGCGCCTTGAAGCGGCGGGCGAGGTAGTCCGGGTCAACGGCCACCATCAGGACGCCGCCGAAGCTGCCGTCGGGGCGGGTGAGGCGGCGGGCGAGGTTGAACGTGAACGTGTCCATCAGCCGGCCGCGGATCGTGCGCCCGACATAGAGGCCGGCATCGGGGTTGTCCGCCAGCGCCCGGAAGTAGGGCCGGTCCGCCACGTTGGTCTTGCTGAGGGCGGAGGGCACCGCGTCGCGGGTGGCCACGAGGTCGCCGTTCTCGTCGAAGATTGCGATCTGGCGCGCGCTCTCGGCGAGCATCGTCGCGCGCTTCGACCAGGTGGCGAAGTCGAAGGCCTTGGGGTCGTCGGCGTAGTCGGCCTCGATCAGGCGCATCACCTGGTCGACGCCCTCGATCAGGCGCGACACCTGCTCGGCGAGCGCGATCGACAGGTTAAGCACGTCGCGCCGCGCCTGGACCACCTCGCCCGCGCGGCGCTGGTCGAGGTGGAACAGCAGGCCGAGCCAGACGAGGGCGAGGAACACGAGGCCGCCGGCGGCCACCAGCGCCTGCGGCAGGCGCCCGGCGAGGCGGCTCGGCGACGGATCGGCCGCCCGGCGTCCCGTCATCTCAGACGTTCCCAACATCATTTCGCCCGTTCCGAGGCCTGGTCCGCGGAACCGTGGCATACCGATCGTGACGAAACTGAATACGCGGCGCGCGGTCTCAGTGCGTCTGCGCGGCGTCTTCCAGCGCGCGCACGGTCTCGTCGCGGAGCGCGCGGATCTCGGCCAGCGCCGGCGCGAGGTCGCCGCCGCCCTTGGCCTGCGCCTCGAGGGTGCGGCAGGCGCCGGAGAGCCGCTCGCAGCCGAGCATGCCCGACATCGAGATCAGGGTGTGCGCTTCGCGCGCGACCGCGCCGGGCTCGCGGCTGTCCTTCGGGAAGGCGGTGCGCAAGCTGTCGGTGAAACGGACGAGCAGCCGCTGAAGCTTCTCGGCGCCGATCACGCCGCCGAGGTCGTCGAGGACCGGGCGGCTGAGCAGGGGCAGTGTCACGGGCGCGCTCCGGGCGTCTCGGCGTTCAGGCGTCGTCTTCGCGGGCGACGCGCGCCCTACGTCGGCGCAGAGGGTGAAGTTTCCCTCACCGATCCATCGCAGGCGTCGCGGGCGCAATCCGTCAGAGCAACGTACCGCGCAGGATCAGCAGCGCCACCGAGAAATAGATCACCAGGCCGGTCACATCGACCAAGGTGGCCACGAAGGGCGCCGAGGCGGTCGCCGGATCGAACCCGAGCCGCTGCAGCAGGAACGGCAGCATCGAACCCGAGAGGGAGCCGAAGGTGACGATGCCGACCAGCGCCCCGCCGACGGTTGCCGCCACCAGCGGCCAGTGCTCGCCGTAATCGTACAGGCCGGTCTTCTGCCAGATCGCGATGCGGACGACGGCGATCACGCCGAGGATGGCGCCGAGCACGAGGCCGGTGGGCAACTCCCGCAAGGCCACCCGCCACCAGTCGCGTAAGGAGATCTGATGCAGGGCCAGCGCCCGGATCAGCAGCGAGGTCGCCTGGCTGCCGGAATTGCCGCCCGAGCTCATGATGAGCGGGATGAACAGCGTCAGGACGATCGCCTTCTCCAGCTCGCCCTCGAAGCCCTGCATGGCGGAGGCCGTCAGCATCTCCGACAGGAACAGGGCGCAGAGCCAGCCGGCGCGCTTCCGGATCATCGTCATGAAGCCGATGTCCATGTAGGGCTCGGGCAGAGCCTCCATGCCGCCGAAGCGTTGCACGTCCTGGGTCTGCTTCTCGACCATGGCGTCGATCATGTCGTCGACGGTGACGATGCCGATCAGATGGCCGACGGCGTCGACCACCGGCAGGGCGAGGAGGTCGTATTTCGAGATCAGCCGGGCCGCCTCCTCGCGGCTCGCCGTCGGCGACACCGCGAGCGGCCGGCGGCCGGCGGCGACCGAGAGGACGTTGTCGTCGGGGTTGCCCGAGATCAGCCGACGCAGCGGCACGGCCTTGGTCAGCGCCCGGGTGCGCGGGTCGAGCACGAAGATCGCGTAGATGGTCTCGCGGGTCTTCTCGACGCTGCGGACGTGGTCGAGGGTCTGCGCCACCGTCCAGGTGCCGGGCACGGTGACGAACTCGGTGGTCATCAGCGATCCGACCGTCTCCTCGCCGTAGGCGCTGAGCCGGTCCACGGCGCCGCGGGTCTCGGCGTCGAGGCGCGCCCGCAGGTCCGAGCGCCCGGGCTCCTCGATCTCGCGGAACACGTCGGTGACCCGGTCTGCCGACATGCCCGACAGGAAGGTCGCCACCCGGTCACGCGGGAGCATCTCGATGATGTCGGCGGCGTCGTCGAGCTCGGGCTGGTCGAGCACCTCGATCGCCCGGTCGTGCGGCAGGCCGAGCAGGATCGCGGCTGCGACCTCGGGGGCCTCGGCGTTCAGCGCCTCGACGATGTCGGGCGCGCGCTCGTCCGAGAGGCGGGCGGCCAGGACGGAGGGGTCGACGCGCGGATCGATCGGCGCGACCGCGTCCGGGACCGGCGGACGGGAAACCTGTTGAACCATGGGCCTCGCCTCGCGGGCTCGGCGGCGCGCCCTACGGCACCGGCCGCGACCGGCGGCGCGGCGGAGCCCGGCGCGGGCCCCTCAGGACCTCATGCGGGATCGCGACGTGCGGCCGGGCACGGCTCGGACGATCGGTCTGGCGTGTCGCTGGGCATCGGGATCTTCGTGGGAAGGGCGCATGCGGTCACCGATGTCCGGCTCACCGCGCGCCAGCCTGTGCGCCCGGCGCCGCGACCCGTCAAGCGAAAGGATGGCGGCGTCGGATCGGGGGGCGACGGGGTTCGGCCGACCGGGCTGGCGATCGTGGGCGATCGGCACCATATGTCTGATCAGGCACGCCATTTTGGCTCGAACAGGGCGAAGGCGCACCGGATCGGCAGGTCGGGCTTCGATCTTATGAGAAATATAAGTGTAGCGCCCGCTTGTATTGCGCCCAAGGTATCGCCTATCTTCCGGTCATCGAAGTTCACGAGGAGAAACGCCATGGCCTGGTCCGCCCCCATCGTTCAGGAAGTCTGCGTCGGCATGGAAGTGACGAGCTACGAGTCCGCCGAGATCGACACCTTCAACTGAGCCGATGACCGGCTCGCTCGCGAGTCGGCACGACGCCGTTTCCCACCTCTTTCCGTTCAGGAGAATTCACATGGCTTGGTCCGCCCCCGTCGTTTCCGAGATCTGCGTCGGCATGGAAGTCACCAGCTACGAGTCGGCCGAGATCGACACCTTCAACTGAGCACCGTTCGGCTGCGCACGCGGCCGCTCGACGGAACGCCGCTCCCTTGGGGGCGGCGTTTTTCGTTTGCGTCGCCTAAAAACGAAAAAGCCGGCCGTCCCTCGCGGGCGGCCGGCTTCGTCGTTCTCGGTGTCGGCAAGGTTCAGAGGCGGTAGCGGATCTGGTCGGTCCAGAACCGCTCCAGGCGACCGAGCGCGACGTTGAGCCGGCCGAAGTCGTCGTCCGAGATGCCGCCGATCGGCTGGATGGTGCGGGCGTGCTTGTCGTAGAGGCCCTGGATGATGTCGTGGACCATGCGGCCCTTGTCGGTGAGGCTGATGCGCACCGAGCGGCGGTCGGTCTTCGACCGGGCGTGGTGGAGGTAGCCGGCCTCGACGAGCTTCTTGACGTTGTAGGAGACGTTCGAGCCGAGATAGTAGCCCTTGGTGCGCAGCTCGCTCGCGGTGAGCTCCTTGTCGCCGATGTTGTAGAGCAGCAGCGCCTGGACGCTGTTGACGTCCTCGCGGCCGCGGCGCTCGAACTCGTCCTTGATCACGTCGAGCAGGCGGCGATGCAGGCGCTCGACGAGGTGGAGCGCCTCGAGATACGAGCCGGTCACGACCCCGGTCTCGGGGGCGGCGGTGGTCTCCGAGATCTTGACGGCCTGGGACTTCATCGTGTGCCTCATCCGGTGGTTCTGCCGGAACATCTGCTGTCCGGCGCCGCTCATGGGGTGAACCTAGGCGGCGGAGATGAAAGGCGCTCTAAGAGACAGGATGAATTCGCGATTTACTTCTGTCGGTAAATGCAAAGTGAAGCGATCCGAGAAACCTCTCGTTTACCGCGCCTCCTGCGCCGCAAGCCAAGAGAATACGAAGTAGATCACCACGATACTGGACTCGGCCAAGACCAGCGCCAGCGGCGTCTGCAGAAGCTGCGGCGTGAGGACGGCGAGCGTCAGCATCGAGGTCACCGCCAGCAGCCAGACGACGCCGCCCCAGGCGCTGGTGAGCCACAGGCCGATCGCGGCGTTGGCGTCGATCACCGCGAAGTAGATCAGCGCCGCCTGCCGGCCGAACGGCTCCAGCGCGAACGGGCGATGCCCCGGCACCACGTCGAGGATCGTGGCGAAGGAGAACACGCTCTTGGCGAGCCAGGCCAGCGCGGTCAGGCGCATGAACCAGACCAGCACCGTGTCCCAGGTGCTCTTGGGCGCGGCCGCGCGCCGCTCGATGCGGTCGCCCGGCGCGTCGCCGACCGCGCTGCCGCGGGTGATCCGTCCGACCTTGCGCATCAGGAGAACCGCGGCTCCGGCCCCTCGGCCGGCCCGAAGGCGGCGCGCACCGCGTCGCGGTCGACCGCCTCCAGGGTCGCCGGCCGCCAATCCGGTCGTCCGTCCTTGTCGATCAGCGCCGCGCGCACGCCCTCGAAGAAGTCGTGGCCGTGCATCAGGCGGGTGACGAGGCGGTATTCGGTGAGCACGGCCGCGGGAAAGTCGAGCGCGGGCCCGCGGGTCATCTGCTCGCGGGCGATGCACAGGCTCGTCGGGCAGCGGGTGCGGATCAAAGCCGCGGTCTCGGCGGCGAAGGTCGAGCCGGCCGACGCCGCGACGTCGAGGCGGCCGAGGATGTCGGCCACGTCGTCGGCGGCGAACGCGTCGTCGATCAAGATGCGCTCGGCCACGAGCGGACCGGTAGGGGGAAGCGGGGCGCCGGTCCCGATCGCGTCGGCGACCGGTCCGCCGTCGGACAGCCGGTCGAGGATCGCCTCGAAGCCCTGCGCCGGGGCGTAGGCGGTGGCGAGGCCGATCGCGAGGGCGTCGCCGGGGCCGACCCGGCCGCCGGTGAGCGCGAGGTAGGTGCCGACCCGCCCGGGAAGCCGGGGCAGGGCGTAGGTCATGCCTACGTCCGGAAACAGGCCGATGCCGACCTCCGGCATGGCGAAGACGTAGCGCTCGCAAGCCACGCGGTGCGCCCCGTGCAGGGAGATGCCGACGCCGCCCCCCATCACCACGCCCTCGATCAGCGCGACGACCGGCTTCTCGTAGCGCTGCATCCGCGCGACCAGGCGGTACTCGGCTTGCCAGAACGCGAACACGTCGTCGAACCGCCCGGCCTTGCCGCAGGCGTAGATGTGGCGGATGTCGCCGCCGGCGCAGAAGGCCCGGCCGCCCGCGCCACGGATCGCCACGCGGGTGACGCCGGCATCCGCCGCCCAGGCGTCGAGCTGCGCGTGCAACGCGTCGATCATCCCGAGGGAGAGCGCGTTCAGGGCCTTCGGCCGGTCGAGGGTGACGAGGCCGAGCGCGCCCCGCCGCTCGAACCGGATCTCGTCGTTGGCCGCTTCGGCTCCGCTCACGATGTGCCCGCTCCGTTCCCGTCCACGCGATCGTTGCGCGGTTAGAGGCCGACCGGGCGCTCGCGTCAACGCGCCGGGCTTCGCCGGCTCGGGCACTTGTGCTAGGCCGCGCCACCCGCGAACCGATCACAGCGAACGCGATCCCATGTCCCGCGAACATCCGTCCGACGACACGCCCCGGCCGCGCCCCCTCGCCGTGGAGACCGCGCGCGAGGATTCCCGCGCCGCCGGCCTGAAGATCACCCAGCGCCCGCGGCGCAACCGCAAGGCCGACTGGTCGCGGCGCCTCGTGCGCGAGCATACGCTGACGGTCGACGACCTGATCTGGCCGATGTTCGTGATCGAGGGCACCGGCCGGCGCGAGCCGATCGCCTCCATGCCCGGCGTCGAGCGCCTGAGCGTCGACGAGATCGTGCGCGACGCCGAGCGCGCCGCGCGCCTCGGCATCCCGGCGGTCTCGTTCTTCCCCTACACGGAAGTGAGCTTGCGCGATCCGACCGGCTCCGAGGCGCTGAACCCGGACAACCTCGTGTGCCGCGCGGTGCGCGCGGTGAAGAAGGCGGTGCCGCAGGTCGGCATCATGACCGACGTGGCGCTCGATCCCTACACCAGCCACGGCCATGACGGCCTGCTCTCGGACGGGGCGATCCTCAACGACGAGACGGTGGCGCTCCTGGTGGAGCAGAGCCTGATCCAGGCCGAGGCCGGCACCGACATCATCGCGCCCTCCGACATGATGGACGGGCGCGTCGGCGCGATCCGCGCAGGGCTCGACAAGGCCGGCTACCTCGACGTGCAGATCATGGCCTACGCCGCCAAGTACGCCAGCGCCTTCTACGGCCCGTTCCGCGACGCCATCGGCACGCAGGCGGCGCTGGTCGGCGACAAGCGCACCTACCAGATGGACCCCGGCAACGGCCTCGAGGCCCTGCGCGAGGTCGCGCTCGACCTGGAGGAGGGCGCCGATTCGGTGATGGTGAAGCCGGGCCTGCCCTATCTCGACATCATCCGCCGGGTGAAGGACGAATTCGGCGTGCCGACCTTCGCCTACCAGGTGTCGGGCGAGTACGCGATGATCGAGGCGGCCAGCCGCAACGGCTGGCTCGACGGCGACCGCGCCATGGTCGAGAGCCTGCTCGCCTTCAAGCGCGCCGGCGCCGACGGCGTGCTGACCTACTACGCCCCCCGCGTCGCCGAGCGTCTGCGCGCCGGGGCGTGAGGCGCCGGCTCCTCGCCGCCGGCGTGCTCCTCGGCTTCCTGGGAGGCCTGGTCGCCTGCGAGAGCGCGGTGCAGCGGCAGCGCCTCGACACCTGCCGCCGCGCGGTGCCGGCGCTGGTGCCGGACGAGACGGCGGTGCGCATCCTGCGGGCCGGCACCGGCTCGGCCCCCGACAGCGTCCGCGTCGACTACGTACTGGGCAACCAGCCCCACTTCGCCCTGTGCCGCTTCAACGCCGGCGCAGTGCTCGAGGGCGTCGCCACCGATCGCAAGACGCTGTCCGAGTCCTCCCTCTACCTGCTCAAGCGCTACTATCTCGACAGCCCGGACGCTCAGGAGCCGAAGCCGAAGGCGCCATGACGGCGCGCGAGCGCCCCGGCCTTGAGGGGGGCTCGGGCACTTCCCATGTGACGGACCAGCGACGTCACGCGAGACCACCTCCATGCTGAACCCCCGTCCCGAATACGCCCGCCCGTTCGATGCGCCCGGCTACCTCCCGCCGGTGGCGATGCCAGCCGTCCGCGCCAGCCTCGGCGGGCGCACGGTCGCCTACATGCTCGACATCCTGTTCATCCTCGGCTTCACCGCCCTGCTGTCGGTCGCGATCGCCTTCGTCGGCGTGGTCACCTTCGGCCTGGGCTGGGCCCTGTTCGCGATCCTGCCGGCCAGCGGCGTGATCTACAGCGCGATCACCGTCGGCGGGTCGCGCCAGAGCACGCTCGGCATGCGGATGATGGGCCTTCGCGTCGTCGCGCCCGAGAGCGGGCGGCCGGTGGACATCCTAACCGCCGCCGTGCACGCGCTGCTGTTCTACGTGGCGGTCTCGACCTTCCTGCTGTGGTTCCTCGACCTCGCCTTCGGGCTCGTCCGCGGTGACCGGCGCCTCGGCCACGACGTGCTCCTCGGCCTCGCGGTCGTCCGCGCCGGCTAATACCAAGTCTCATGGGTAGGAACCCATTAGGTCCGGCGGATTGCCGCCGCCCCGCAGTCGCGGGGGCCGGACCTCGATGAGTCGGGCTCATCGCGGTCTGGTATAAGCCGCGAACCTCCGCCGCGGCGTCGCCTTCCCCGGCGGCGGCCCCGGCGAAAATGTCGCCGCGGAATTGCCGGCAACCCATTGAGCGCGGCCGCGGCCGCGTTACACTGCGGATCGCGGCCCGGCGCAGGAACCCGTGGCGAGAGGGCAGCGCGAAGCGTGACGAGCCACCCGCGCGACACACCGCAATTCTACCTGACGGCGCCGTCGACCTGCCCTTACCTGCCGGGCCAGGAGGAGCGGAAGGTGTTCACGCACCTCGTCGGACGACGCGCCCGCGACCTCAACGAGATCCTGACGCAGGGCGGCTTCCGCCGCTCGCAGACCATCGCCTACCGCCCCGCCTGCGAGACCTGCCGAGCCTGCGTCTCGGTGCGCGTGGTCGTCGCCGACTTCGCGCCCGGCGGCAGCCAGCGCCGCATCCTCTCCCGCAACGTCGACCTCGTCGGCACGCCGGAGCCGAACCGCCCGGCCTCGGAGCAGTACGCCCTGTTCCGCCGCTACCTCGACGCCCGCCACGGCGACGGCGGCATGGTCGACATGACCGTGCTCGACTACGCGATGATGATCGAGGACAGCCACGTCGACACCCACCTCGTGGCCTATCGCCGCCGCGGGCCGGACACGGCGATCCACGGCCGCGGCGTCGGCGGGCTGGTGGCGTTGTGCCTCACCGACGTGCTCTCCGACGGCCTGTCGATGGTCTACTCGTTCTACGACCCCGCGGAGGCGCACCGGAGCCTCGGCACCTACATGATCCTCGACCACATCCGCCGCGCCCGCGAGATGGGTCTGCCGTACCTTTACCTCGGCTACTGGGTCGAGGGCTCGCGCAAGATGGACTACAAGGCGCGGTTCCTGCCGCAGGAACGGCTGATGCCGCAGGGCTGGGTGCGGGCGGAGTAGGCGGCCGTTTCGGGCGTCGAGGGCTGCTCGGGCGGTGCGCCTTCGCGCAGTCCGAAAATCCGGGCGGCGTCGGCCGCCGCCCGGGATGTCGTGACGACGCCTTCAGGCGGCGCGGACGGTCCGCAGGAACCGATCGACCTCGCTCCCGAGGTGCTCGGATTGGCGCGACAGCTCGGAGGCCGCCGACAGCACCTCGTTCGCGGCAGCGCCGGTTTCCTCGGAGGCCTGCGCCACGCCGGCGATGTTGCTGGTCACCTCGGTGGTCCCGGTCGAGGCCTGGGCGACGTTGCGGACGATCTCCTGGGTCGCCGCGCCCTGCTGCTCGACGGAGGCGGTGATCGAGGCGGCGACCTCGTTGATCTCGCGGATGCGCGCCGCGATCGAGCCGATGGCGGTGACGGCCTGGCCCGTCACCCCTTGGATCTGGCCGATCTGGGTGCCGATCTCCTCCGTGGCCCGGGCCGTCTGGCCGGCCAGCTCCTTGACCTCGCTCGCGACGACCGCGAACCCGCGGCCGGCCTCGCCGGCCCGCGCCGCCTCGATCGTGGCGTTGAGCGCCAGGAGGTTGGTCTGGCTGGCGATGTTGGAGATCAGGCCGACCATGTCTCCGATCCGGGCGGAGGCCTGGCTCAGGGCCTCCACCAGATGCAGCGTCTGGTCGGCCTCGCCCACCGCCGTCCGGGCAAGGTCGGACGAGCCGGCGACCTGCCGGCTGATCTCCTGGACCGAGGAGCCGAGCTCCTCTGCGGCCGCGGCCACCGTGTGGACGTTGGCGGCGGCCTCCTCCGCGGCGGCGGCCACGGTGATGGACTGGTTCGCGGTCTCGGTCGCGGTCGCCGTCATGGTCTGGGCGGTGGCCTGCAGCTCGGTCGCGGAAGACGAGACCATGCCGATGATGCCGCCGACCGCCTGCTCGAAGCCGTCGGCGAGGGCGACCATCGTCCGCTTGCGCTCGGTGCCGGCGGCTTCGTCGGCGATGCGCTTGATTTCGGCCTGCTCGGAGGCCTTCTGCGCCACCATCGCCTTGATGCCCTCCACCGCACGGCCGACGGCGCCGATCTCGTCGCCGCGGTCGGCCGCCCGGATCGTGGCGTCGACGTCGCCCTTGGCCATGCCCTGGAGAACGTTCACCAAGGACCCCAGAGGCCGGGTGATGCCGAATACGACGATGGTGCAGGCGAGCGCGAGGGTGCCCAGCAAGCCAGCCGCCGTCGCGATGATCAGCGTGGCGCTGGCGCTTGCGGCGGAGGCCTCGGCGTTGTCGCGAGCCTTGCGGAGCTCGGTCGTCAGCAGCTCGACCCGCGGCTGGACCATGTCGCGGACCTTCATGCGGAGTACCACCCCCTCCCGCAGGAGCATCGCGCTGGCCGCGTCGCCCGCATTCTTGAGGCCGAGGACGTTGGATTGGTCCGTCACCGCGAAGAACTCGGTCAAAGTGTCGGCCAGCTTCTGGTTCGCCGCCTTGCGCTCGGGCGTGTCGGACATCGCGATGAGCTTCGCGGCGAGGTCGAGGCTGGTCTTCACGGCGTCGTCGTAGCGCGTCTTGTAGGCGGACCTCTCCTCCTGACGGGTCTCGATGATGATGTTCCGAGCCTGGACGGAGGCCTCGTTCACGGCGATCCGGATGCTCAGGATGCTTTCGAGGCGCGCCGCCTGGACGTCGACCAGGCTTCGCGTCTGCCGCGCCGAGTCGAGGAGGATCGTCCGGGCGTAGAGGCCGATGCCGAGCGTGACCAGGGCGATCAGGAAGAAGGGGATTGCGACTTTGAAGATGATCTTCATGTCGGCCAGATGGCGCATGATTGTATTCCGATGGGCGCGCGGGGTGCGATGACAGGATGCCCGATTTTGGGTTTACAATCTGTCACTGTACAACCAGTGCGAAGCCCTGCCTCCGCACTTGCACGCCGCTCGGGATCCTGCGCCCGCGCCGGGTCGGGTCAGGACGGGAGACGCCCCGCCGGCCCCGCCCCGAAGCGCGCGCCGTCCATCAGAACCGTGCGACCACCTGTGCGCGGATGGTGCGCGGCGCGCCGGGCGAGATGTTGTTGTTGTTGTCGGCGGTGGCGATGTAGCGCCGGTCGAACAGGTTCTCGATGTTCACCTGCGCCCGCACGAACTCGTTCACCTGGTAGAACAGCCCCAGGTCGATGCGGGTGTAGCCCGGAAGGCGGACGGTGTTGTCCGACGCGGCGAAGGTGTGGGTGTAGTTGAGCACGCCGACGCCGACCGAGAACTGCTTCGTCACTTCGAACTTGTTCCATAGGGTGAAGGCGTTGATCGGCACCAGGCCGACGGTGTTGCCCTTGACGATCGTCGCCGAGGTGGCGCTGTCGATGCGGGCGTCGGTCAGCGCGTAGCCGCCCGCGACCTGCCACCAGTCGGTGACGTAGCCGTTGGCGCCGATCTCCAGGCCCTGGGTGTTGGTCTTGCCCGAGAGGATGAAGAAGCCCGGGTTGTTCGGGTCGGCCAGGCGCTGGTTGAGGCGGTCGAGGTTGTAGATCGCGCCGGTGAGCTGGAACGTCGGCGAGACATCGTACTTCACGCCGACCTCGGTGTTCTCGAACTTCTCCGGCTGGGCGATGACGAGCCCCGGCGTGAAGTTGCCGATCTGGTCGCCGGAGGAGGGCAGGTACGAGACGCTGTAGCTGCCGTAGATCGCGAGGTTCGCGAGCGGCTTCAGCACGATGCCGGCGCGCGGCGAGACGAGGTCGTCGACACGGTTGAAGCTCTGCTTGAGGATGCGGTTGTCGTTCTGGAAATCGAAGTGGTCGTAGCGAAGGCCGCCGACGACCTGGAGCCAGTCGGTCACGTCGATCTGGTCCTGCGCGTAGACCGCCGCGAGCCCGAGGTTGTAGCGCGCGTTCGCGTCGGTCGTGCCGTTGTTGCGGAAGGTGATCGGCATGCGGGTGATCGGCGCCAGCGGGTTCACGGTGATGCTGGTGGCGATGTTGTTGAAGAACGCCGACTGGCGGAACACCACGCCTTCCTGGTAGCCGAGCTCGAAGCCGCCGAGCAGGGTGTGGCGCATGTCGCCGGTCTGGAAGCGGTAGGTGAAGTCGTTCTGGTTGAAGTAGTTTCGGCGGTCGGTCTCGTTGCGATAGCCGGCGATCGACACCGAGGTTCCGGCGTTGTTCACGGCGCCGCCGGGCAGCGTGTTGATGTAGTACCGCTCGTAGTCGGCGAAGCGAAGCTGGCTGTGCAGCTCGACCCCCGAATCGAACCGGTGGTCGAGGATCGCGGTGGCGATGTTGGCGTCGACCTTGGTGAAGTTCACGTCCGGGTTGCCGAAGAACGTCCGCAGGTTGTCGCGGTAGCGGTAGGGCCGGCCGAATTGCGAGGGGATGCCGCGATCGGGGAACCGGTCGTCATGGAAGTACTCATACGAAAGCTTCAACGTCGTCTGCGGATCTATGACGATGGTCGCCGTCGGGTTCAGCCCGTAGCGATGCAGGTCGCCGAACTGGCGGAAGGTGCCCGAATCCTCGGCGACGGCGTTCAGGCGGAAGAACACGCTGTCGCTGATCCGGTCGCCCACGTCGAACGCGACGCGCTTGTCGCCGAACTGGCCGCCGCCGGCCACGATCTCGCGGATGCGGTAACCGTCCGCCTCCTTCAGGACGCGGTTCACGATGCCGCCGCCGCCGCCACGGCCGAAGATCAGCGAATCGGGGCCCTTCAGCACCTCGATCCGCTGGATGTTGTACAGGTCGCGGAAGTACTGCACGTCATCGCGGACGCCGTTGAAGTAGAAATCCGCGCTGGTGTTCTGCCCGCGGATAATAAGCTGGTCGCGGTTGCTCTCGCCCTGGGCCGGGATCACGCCCGGCACGAAGCGCAGCTGCTCGGTGAGGTTCTGGTAGTTCTGGTCCAGCACCTGCTCGCGCGTGACGATGGTAATCGATTGCGGCGTATCGATCAGGGCGGTGTCGGTCTTCGTCGCGCTCCGGGTGCGCTTGGTGAGGTAGCCGACGGTGTTGCCGTTCAGGCCCTCGACGCTGAGCTGGTCCAGGGTCACGTTGGCCTCGCCGGCGGGCGCCGGTTGTGCTGGGACGACTTGTGCAACCGCCGGCGCGATAAGGAACGACGAGCCGAGAAGCGCGGCCAGGAGGCGCGGCGAAGGTGCGATCTGCATGATGACGGGTCCCGATGTCGTAGTTCTTGGTTCGCGAGCCCACGAATGCTTCGGGGGCGCTATTGCGGCTCTACGCGCAATCGCGAACAGGACAAGGGATACGACGCAAGACTAAGCCGTGATGTTTTGCACTCGTTCTAAGAACGACTACAACGTCTGCGCTAAACCGCCCTCGGCATTGCGCAAAGTTCTTGCGGTTTTCATCCTGGATTCGTTCCAGATTGTTTCCGATCGTTACAGTCTGTGTCCAAGTTGCAACGCTGACGTCGGCCATCCTCCGTTCCGGCGGGCGGCCACCGCGCGTTGAGCCGCCCGGCGGCCCATGCTAGGCGCGCGGCTCGGACCAGCCCGTAGACGAGACGCCGATGATCCCCCGCTACAGCCGCCCCGCGATGACGGCGATCTGGTCGCCGGAAGAACGCTTCCGCATCTGGTTCGAGATCGAGGCGCACGCCACGACCGCGCTGGCGGAGATCGGCGTCGTGCCCAAGGCGGCCGCCGACAAGGTCTGGGAGAATGGCCGCGACGCGGTGTTCGACGTCGCCCGCATCGACGAGATCGAGGCGGTGACGAAGCACGACGTCATCGCCTTCCTGACGCACCTGTCCGAGATCGTCGGGCCGGAGGCGCGCTTCGTCCACCAGGGCATGACCTCGTCGGACGTGCTCGACACCTGCCTCAACGTGCAGCTCGTGCGTGCCGCCGACATCCTCATCGCCGACGTGGACGCGCTGCTCGCCGCCCTCAAGCGCCGCGCGCTTGAGCACAAGCTCACCCCGACGATCGGCCGCTCGCACGGCATCCACGCCGAGCCGGTGACCTTCGGCCTCAAGCTCGCCCAAGCCTTCGCCGAGTTCGCGCGCAACCGTGCGCGGCTGGTCCTGGCGCGCGAGGAGATCGCCACCTGCGCGATCTCGGGCGCCGTCGGCACCTTCGCCAACATCGACCCGCGGGTGGAGGCCTACGTCTCCGAGAAGATGGGGCTGACGCCCGAGCCGGTCTCGACCCAGGTCATCCCGCGCGACCGCCATGCGATGTTCTTCGCGACGCTCGGCGTCGTCGCCTCGTCGCTCGAGCGCCTGGCGATCGAGGTCCGCCACCTGCAGCGCACCGAAGTTCTCGAGGCGGAGGAGTTCTTCTCGGAAGGGCAGAAGGGCTCGTCGGCGATGCCGCACAAGCGCAACCCCGTGCTCACCGAGAACATCACCGGCCTTGCCCGCATGGTGCGTTCCTACGCGATGCCGGCGATGGAGAACGTGGCGCTCTGGCATGAGCGCGACATCTCGCACTCCTCCGTCGAGCGGATGATCGGACCGGACGCCACCGTCACCCTCGACTTCGCGCTGGCGCGCATGACCGGCGTGATCGACAAGCTGCTGATCTACCCGCATCAGATGCAGAAGAACCTCGACCGCCTCGGCGGCTTGGTCCACTCGCAGCGGGTGCTGCTCGCTTTGACCCAGGCGGGGGTCAGCCGCGAGGATGCGTATCGGCTGGTTCAGCGTAACGCGATGCCGGTCTGGCGTGGGCAAGGCGACTTCCTCGCCCTGCTCAAGGCCGACAGCGAGGTCGCCGCTGCGTTGTCGCCCGAGCAGATCGAGGAATGCTTCGATCTCGGCTACCACTTCAAACACGTGGACACGATCTTCTCACGAGTGTTCGGCGACAGCTGAGCGACCCGCACGAATCCTGCTTGAGGCAGGTTCATCATACGTCCCGAACACGAGGCATCCGCCGTGGCGTCACCCCGCATCGTCTACCTCAACGGGGAGTTCCTCCCCTTCGACCAGGCCCGCGTGCCGGTGATGGACCGCGGCTTCCTGTTCGCGGACGGGATCTACGAGGTCTCGGCGATCATCGAAGGGCGCCTCATCGACAACGCGGCGCATCTCGCCCGCCTCGACCGGTCGCTCGGCGAGATCGGCATCTGCAACCCGCACGACGCGGCGGAATGGGAGCGGCTGCAGACGGAGCTCGTCGCGAAGAACGGCGTCGTCGAGGGTTTGGTCTACATGCAGGTGACGCGCGGCGTGTACGAGCGCGACTTCGCCTTCCCGCCTGCCGACACGCCGCCGACCGTGATGATGTTCACGCAGGCCAAGACCGTGATCGCCAACAAGCTGGCCGAGACCGGCGCCAAGGTCGTCACGGTCGAGGATCTTCGCTGGAAGCGCCGCGACATCAAGTCGGTGGCTTTGCTGGCGCAGGTGCTGGCCAAGCAGGCGGCGGCCGAGGCCGGCGTGGCCGAGGCCTGGATGGTCGAGGACGGCGCAGTCACCGAGGGATCGTCCTCCACCGCGTTCATCGCCACCAAGGACGGGCGCCTAGTCACCCGCCCACTCTCCACCGCGCTCCTGCCCGGCATCACCCGCGCGGCGGTGATGCGGCTTGCCGCCGAGACCGGCCTGACGGTGGAGGAACGTCTGTTCTCCGTCGACGAGGCGCACGCGGCTTCGGAAGCCTTCTACACCAGCGCCTCCGCCTTCGTGATGCCGGTGGTCGCCATCGACGGCCGCCCAATCGGGGAGGGCGTCCCAGGCCCCGTGGCCCGGCGCCTACGCGAACTCTACATCGCCATGGCGCGGGGGGATTGAGGCCGGCGGTTCGGTCGTCCCCCAGCCCGCCACGCCTTCCACGGTCATCGCACGCCCGAGCTTTCCTGAAAGGGCGCAGGTCCCTTCTCCCATGGGGAGAAGGACAGGATGAGGGGCGTGACCCTTCCGGATGACGCACGCCCCTGACCCCAACCCTCTCCCCCTGGGAGAGGGAGCCGCGTGTTGGTTCGGGTCGGCGACGGCGTCCGAAGGACGGACATGCCGCAACGCTCTTCGACATGCAGAGCGGTGTCGCACTTCCGGCGACAGGAACGGTTCCCCGGCCTCGGTGTTTGCTTCCCGATCGTGAACGAGAGGGAGGTCTTCGTTGTCCAAAGTCCTGACGGGGCTCGCCGCCTCGGTCTTCGCGCTGGTCGCCACGGGCGCGCTCGCCCAGAATCCCGATGCGCCGCTGAAGGGTCGCGACACCGATCCGGTGCTGCCCCCCCAGAACCAGACGCCGCCCGAGCGCGTGCGCCCGAACGCCGACGCGCCGCCGAACGATTCCACCCTGAGTGACAAGCTGCGGCAGAGCGACGGTGTCATCAAGCCGCCGGGCAACGCGGCGCCGGGCATGGTGGTCGAGCCGCCGAACCCGAACGCCGGTTCGATGCCGGTGATCAAGCCGGGCGAACTGCCCGGTCAGAAGCCCGGCACCGAGGCCAAATAGCGCTCGGCCCTGCAGCCATCCCCCGCCGCTTCCGCGCTGGCGGGGCGGTTTGCTTGATTTCCCGGACCGGATCGCGGAAACACCCTCACGGCAACGGGTTTTCTTTCGCGCGGCGCAACGCCGTGCGCCCGCGAACGGGCCACGGGTCAGAAGGCACGCATGGCGAACGTCGTCGTCGTAGGCGCCCAATGGGGCGATGAGGGCAAGGGCAAGATCGTCGACTGGCTCTCCGAGCAGGCCGACATCGTCGTCCGCTTCCAGGGCGGGCACAATGCCGGCCACACGCTGGTCATCGACGGCGTCACCTACAAGCTCGCGCTCCTGCCCTCGGGCGTGGTGCGCGGCGGCAAGCTTTCTGTGATCGGCAACGGCGTCGTCGTCGATCCCTGGCACCTGGTGGACGAGATCGCCCGCATCCAGGCGCAGGGCGTCGAGGTCTCGCCGAAATCGCTGCGCATCGCCGACAACGCGACGCTGATCCTGCCGCTGCACCGAGAGCTCGACCATTTTCGCGAGACCGCCAACGCCGGGCTGAAGATCGGCACGACCAAGCGCGGCATCGGCCCGGCCTACGAGGACAAGGTCGGCCGTCGCGCGATCCGCGTGGTGGACCTGGCCGACGCCGACACCCTGCCGGCCAAGATCGAGCGGGTGCTGACCCACCACAACGCGCTGCGTCGCGGCCTCGGCATCGCCGAGGTGGACGCGGCCGTGCTGCTCTCCGAATTGAAGGCGATCGCGCCGACGATCCTGCCCTATGCCTGCCCGGTCTGGGCGCTCCTCGACGAGGAGCGGCGCGCCGGCAAGCGCATCCTGTTCGAAGGGGCGCAGGGCGCGCTCCTCGACGTCGACCACGGCACCTATCCCTTCGTCACCTCCTCGAACATCGTGGCCGCGCAGGCGGCGACCGGCTCGGGCCTCGGCCCGGGCGCGATCGGCTACGTGCTCGGCATTGCAAAAGCCTACACCACCCGCGTCGGCGAGGGCCCGTTCCCGACCGAACTGTTCGATGAAATCGGCGAGACCATCGGCCGGAAGGGCCGCGAGTTCGGCGTCAACACCGGGCGCAAGCGCCGCTGCGGCTGGTTCGACGCGGTGCTGGTGCGCCAGACGGTGCGGACGTCCGGCATCAACGGGATCGCGCTGACCAAGCTCGACATCCTCGATGGGTTCGAGACGATCGAGGTCTGCACCGGCTACCGCCTCGACGGCGCGGTGATCGACCACCTGCCGGCGAGCCAGGCGGCGCAGGCGCGCGTGGAGCCGATCTACGAGACCATCCCCGGATGGTCGGAAACGACTGCCGGCGCCCGCTCCTGGGCCGAGCTGCCGGCTCAGGCGATCAAGTACGTCCGGCGCATCGAGGAGCTGATCGGCTGCCCGGTGGCGCTGCTCTCGACCTCGCCGGAGCGCGACGACACCATACTGATGCACAATCCCTTCGAGGATTGATCGTCCGGTCCGTGCGACGCACGGACCGCGAACACGCGGATTCCAGAGGACATGGCCGATTACTACCCGTTGCTGGCGCGGGCGCTCGACGCCTTGCCCGACCGGACGCCGGCCATGCGCAAGGCGGTCTACGAGCGCGCGCGGAACGCCCTGATCGGCCAGCTCCGCTCGCTCGACCCACCCCTGCCCGAGGCGGACATCGACCTCGAACGGCAGGCGCTGGACAACGCGATCGAGCGCCTCGAACGCGACTACGGTGCCTCATCGGCCGCGCCTGAGCCCGCACCGCCTCCCGTCGTCTCACCGCGGGCTGCTCCAGCACCGGTTCCTCCGGCGAGGCCGGCACCGATCCCGGAGCCACCCGCACCTCCGCCTGCGCAGGCCTTCGAGCCGGCGCCCCCGCCCGAGCGGATATCGCCGCCTGAGCCCCCGCCGCCGCCCGAGCCGACGCCGTTCCTGCCGCCGGCGCCGCCGCCGAGCTTCCTCCCGTTGCCGCCGGAGGAACCGCGCGAGGCGCCCGTTCCGATCACTGCGCGCAAGGCGAAAGTGCCGGATCCGGTCCCCGAGGCTCAGCTCGAGACCGTCGCACCGGCCGAGGTGGCCAACGATGCGATCGCGGCCAACGATTCGGCCAACGGCCGGCAGCGCCCGCGCATCGACGTGGTGGCACCGCGTGGCGGTCGCTCGCGACTGTTGCGCAACGCCTTCGTCGGCGTCGTCCTCACCGTGGTGATCGGCCTGATCGCGGTCGCGGCCTTCCTGCTGCGCGACAAGCCGGCGAACCTCCCCGCCGGGGGCGCAGAAACGGCGGAGACCCAGCAGGACCCGGGCGACACGAAGTACTCCGATCGGGTCGGCGGTGATCTGGCTCCCAAGGCGTCGCCGTCGGCGAACGCCCCGGCGACGGCGTCATCAAGCCCGCGCAATCCTTCGACGCAGCCGAGCCAGCCCGGCCTCGCGGTGGCGCAGCGCGCCGTCCTGATCGAGGAGAACACGGCGACCCCGAACGCCGCGCCGATCTCGACAGCTGGGCGCGTGGTCTGGCGTCTTGATTCGGTGCCGGGCGAGCAGGGCCAGCCCCTGGAGACGGCGATCGTCGCGACGGTCACGGTGCCGGAGGCCGGCCTGACTCTGGTGATGACGATCCAGCGCAACCTCGATCAGACCCTTCCGGCGTCGCACACGATCAACCTCGTCTTCACCGACACGGGGACCGAAGGCGAGAAACGCGCGGTGCAGGATATCGGCCTGCTTCAGGCCAAGGACGACGAAGCCGCGCGGGGCTCCCCAGTGTCGGGCCTGCCGATCCGCGTGACGGACAACCGCTTCCTGATCGGCCTGTCGTCGCTGCGTGGTGACGTCGATCGCAACACCGACCTGCTGCTGCACAAGCCCTGGTTCGACCTCGCGGTCCGCTACGTCAGCGGCCAACGCGCGGTCGTCAACTTCGAGAAGGGCAACGCCGGCACACAGGTCGTGCAGGATGCGTTCGACCAGT
Organism: Methylobacterium sp. WL120; assembly: GCF_008039465.1. Taxonomy (NCBI): domain Bacteria; kingdom Pseudomonadati; phylum Pseudomonadota; class Alphaproteobacteria; order Hyphomicrobiales; family Methylobacteriaceae; genus Methylobacterium; species Methylobacterium sp. WL120. The sequence continues at coordinate 29,278 of NZ_VRUT01000035.1, forward strand.
GGAAGTAAGCTGATCCGTCCTAAACGCAACGAAACCGCGTCTCCCCGCCCAGTGGAAGGGGGGAGGGGAGATGCGGGTCGGAAGTTCAAACCTGGCGAGAGCCCCGCCTTACGCACCCATGCGCGGCAGCTCGCGCGTGGCGAGGTTGCGTTTCACGGCTTCCTGTACCTTCTCGAACGCCCGCACCTCGATCTGACGCACGCGCTCACGCGAGACGCCGAACTCACCGGAGAGGTCTTCGAGGGTGATCGGGTCGTCGGCGAGCCGGCGTGCCTCGAAGATGCGCCGCTCGCGCGCATTTAGCACCGAGAGCGCGTCGCGCAGGGCCGACAGCCGGTTCTGGCCCTCCTGCTCGCCGGCTAGCACCGTCTCTTGGCTCGGAGCGTTGTCCACGAGCCAATCCTGCCACTCGCCCTCGCCCTCCTCGCGCAGGGGCGCGTTAAGCGAGGTGTCGCCGGACAGGCGCCGGTTCATATCGATCACGTCCTGCTCGGGCACGCCGAGCCGAGTCGCGATCTGCGCGACCTGATCGGGCTTCAGGTCGCCTTCCTCGAGGGCCGAGATCTTGCCCTTCGCCTTACGCAGGTTGAAGAACAGCTTCTTCTGGTTGGCCGTGGTGCCCATCTTCACGAGCGACCACGACCGCAGGATGTATTCCTGGATCGCCGCTTTGATCCACCACATCGCATAGGTCGCAAGCCGAAAGCCCTTATCGGGATCGAAGCGCTTGACCGCCTGCATCAGGCCGACGTTACCCTCGGACACGACCTCGCCGATCGGCAGGCCGTAGCCGCGATAGCCCATGGCGATCTTCGCCACGAGGCGCAGGTGCGACGTGACGAGGCGGTGCGCCGCCTCGCGGTCGCCGCCGTCGCGCCAGTTCTTGGCCAGCGTGAACTCTTCCGTCGGTTCCAGCATCGGGAACTTGCGGATCTCGTCGAGGTAGCGTGACAGGCCACCTTCGTTGGCAAGCACGGGCAATGCGCCGGCCATGGCAATCTCCTTCGATGGTCCCCCGATCGGGCGGACGCTGTGTACGGAGCGCCGCTTCTCAAGCCGGCTTTCCGAACCCCATGTTAGTGGGGAAAGCTCCGGGCCGGTAGCGGGTCCGCGACGAGAACATAAACTCAACGCATCGCGGCTTCGGAAAGTCGAACCTGTCACGATCGGTCGCGGGTCTCGGTGCGGTTCCGCACGCAAGTCCTTGACCGTGGCATCGCTGCGACAGCGTTCAGCTCTTCGCTAGCGCCGCCACCAAGTTCGCCATCTCCGGCGGAAGTTGGCTCTCGAAGCGAAGGTGCTCCCCAGTGCGCGGGTGGGCGAAGCCCAGGAGTGCCGCGTGCAGCGCCTGTCGCCCGAGCGTATGGAGCGCGCCCTGCGCCGTCTCCGACAACCGAGCGGCCTTGGTGATGAAGGCTCCGCCATAGACCGCGTCCCCCAGCAGCGGATGGCCGCGATGGGTCATGTGCACGCGGATCTGGTGCGTGCGCCCGGTCTCGAGCCGGCAGCGCACCAGCGCGGCCTCCGCGTAGGCAGCCTCCACGGCGTAGTGCGTCACCGCATGCCGGCCCTCGTCGCCGCGTACCACCGCGATCTTCTCGCGATTCTTGCGGCTGCGGTCGAGGTTGGCCTCGATGGTGCCGACGCGCGGCTCCGGCAAGCCCCAGACCAGGGCGAGGTAGGCCCGCTCCAGAGGGCCGCTGCGTCCGTGGTCGGCGAACTGCGCGGTGAGCCCCTTGTGGGCCGCGTCGTTCTTCGCGACGACGATCAGGCCGCTGGTGTCCTTGTCGAGGCGGTGGACGATGCCGGGCCGGCGTACGCCTCCGATGCCGGACAGGCTCGCCCCGCAATGGCCGATCAGGGCGTTGACCAGCGTGCCGGCCGCATGCCCCGGCGCCGGGTGGACCACCAGCCCGGCCGGCTTGTCGATCACCACCAGGTCGTCGTCCTCGTAGGCGATGACGAGGTCGAGAGACTCAGCCTGCGGTTCGGCGGACACCGCCTCCGGCAGCACCACCGCCAGCACCGTGCCCGGCCCGACCTTCACCGCCGAATCGAGCACGGTCACCCCGTCACGGCGGACATGGCCCGCCTTCACCAGATCCTGAAGCCGCGCCCGCGAGACGTCCGGGAACGCGATCGCCAGGGCGCGGTCGAGCCGCACCCGCTCCGCCTCCGGCCCGATCACCGCCTGACGCTCGCCTTCGATCTCGAAACCCTGCAACACGCCACTCCTCACGACCCGGCGAAAAAGGCACCGCCCGGGTCTTGCTCCCTCGACGCACCGTCGCTATACGAACGCCTCGCCGGCCGATAGCTTCATCAGCCGCAGCGACCGCGCCCATCGTCTAGCGGTTAGGACAGGTCCCTCTCACGGATCAGACCGGGGTTCGATTCCCCGTGGGCGCGCCACTTCTGTGCAGAATTGCGAACGCAGGGCTTGATGTGCTGCCGGCTTCTGTTCCGGAAGTTTCCGAGTTTTCTTAAGTCGCCGAAGATGCGGATCACGTCCGCTTCGATCTCTTTCCGATCAACGATCGCGTGGACCACGCCTTTCAGGCTGGTATCTCGCCCGACGTCACGTGCTCGCGCATTGGACGCCCGACGTGGTCGCTGTATCCGAGGCTGATCTCCGCTGCGTCCGGATCCGGCCAAGCTTGGTCTTCGTTAGATTCCGCTCGGTCCGCACTGCCGAGATCCACTCTTTCAATCCGCCGTCCGGCTTATCCATGCCGTCCTCCATCAGCCGGTTGAGCTGCGACGAGTTCGCGACGCAGCGCACCTTCGCGGCAGTCGCCTCCGACATCCGCTCGGCAATTGGCGCCCAGAGCGAAGCCAAGGTCGCCCGTAGGGGCCGGGGCTGCAGCAGTTCGGCCACCAGGTCGACAGTCACGCGCGTGTCGAGCGTGGCCATTCGGATCGAGCAGGCCGTCGAACCCAGACGATCATGTCGTCGATGTCCACGGTGATCGGACGGCGCACCACGCCCCAGTAGCGCTCGGCCATCACGAGGCGGCGCGCATAGAACCACCCGCCAATCAGCCCGGCGATGTAGGCCAGGGCGTACCACTTGATGGTGATCGGACCGATCGCGACGGCAACCGGGTCGATGGCCGGAAAGGGCAGGGCGAAATGATCGGCCCCCACGAGGTGGCTCTTCGCCAAGTTTGGTGGATCAGGCTGCCAGGAGGAACCGTCGGCGGAGGAGATCGAGGTTGGCGCGGCCGTACATGGCGCGCTTCAAGAGCTTGAGACGCGTGATCTGCCCTTCGGCCTGTCCACTACTCCAAGGCAGAGTCAGCGCGGATCGCACGGCGTCTCCGTCCTGACCGAGGCTGGCAGCGAAGTTCTCGACGATGCGGACGCCGCAGGCTTGCGCTTCGCAGAGCCATTCATCGAACGCCGTGACATCCGATCCCCCCGACGACTGCGGGCCACAGCGGCTCCGGACGATCCGGCAGAAGCGGCGACCGAGATCGACGACCTTGGACGCCTCGGGATCCTGCAGGACACGCGCGACGACCGCGTCTGCCTCGGGGTCGAGGTCTTCGGGCTCACGCAGGAGATGCCAGGATAGCTGCTTGTATAAGGCCAGGGGTGATGCGGTGGAGATCGCAACACGGATGTCATACCAACCCTCGTTGATCAGAACCCATGGGTCCATCGGCGCATTCCGATGGACATGATGCGCCAGGGCTGGGCGACGATCTTGTTCCAGGCGTCGCAGCAGTGGTCGAGGATGTCGGCGTAGGATTGGAAGATCCGGTTGCCGAGCCAGTTCTCGCGCATGAACTGCCAGAGGTTCTCGACCGGGTTGAGTTCGGACGAACGAGCCGGAAGAGGCAGCAGGGTGATGTTGTCCGGGACGGCCAGTTTCCTGGTGGTGTGCCAGCCGGCCTGGTCGAGCAGGAGGACAGCGTGGGCGCCGGGCGTGACGGTTGCGGAGATTTCTTCGAGGTGATGGGTCATGGCCGACGTGGTGCAACGGGGCATGACCAGGCCCGCGCCGACGCCTCGGGCCGGGCAGATCGCCCCAAAGATGTAGGCTGACTGCGTGCGCTGATCCTTGGGATCCGAGGGGCGCGTTCCGCGTGCTGCCCAACGCCGGGTCAGGGTGTTCTTCTGGCCGACCCGCGCCTCGTCGCAGAACCAGACCTCTACGGGTTTGCCGCCGACAGCCTGCCCGATCTGC
>NZ_VRUT01000360.1:0-917 GCF_008039465.1 Methylobacterium sp. WL120
GCGTGCCGTCGGCCGGCTTGCCGGACAGGCCGAGGTCGCGCGCGCCGGCCTCCAGGCTCGCGAGCGCGGCCGGGTCGGATTTCAGGGCGGCGCGGGCGCGTTCCAGCACGGCCTGCGCACGCTCCGGCTCGCCGAGGACGCTGCGGGAGCGGGCCAGCCGCAGCCATTCGTCCACGGTGCCGCCCTTGGCCGCGAGGCGCTCGTCGAGGCCGTCGACCATGCCCTGGATCGCGGCGCGCTGCTCCGGCGGCAGCCCGGGCGCGTCCTTTCCGGCTCCCTTGGCCGCCCCGTTGCCCGCCCCCTTGACCGGCGTTCCCGACAGCTGCGGGGCGGGCTCGCCCCGCAGCCGCGCCAGGTTCTCGCGGACCAGGCGAAGCCAGGGGGCGTCGGCCGGGCTGATGTCGTTCAGGGCGCTGAGTTGGCGGATGGCCTCCGGCGTGTCGCCGTTCTGCTCGGCCGCGCGGGCGAGGTAGAAGCGGGGCTTGGGCGCCTTGGGGTCGAGGGCGAGGGCCCGGGTCAGGGCGGCCTTGGCCTCGGGGGGCACGATGCCGTTGCCGGCGGCCACCATCGCCTCGCCCCAGTCCGACAGCGATTCCGCAGTCTCACCCTTGATCCGGACGATCGCCGCGTAGGCGCGCGCCGCGTCCTCGAACCGGCCGAGCCGCATGTAGACCGGCGCCAGCACGGCCCAGCCGCGGGCGTCGTTCGGGTCGGCGGCCAAGCGCGCCTCGATCTGCCCGACGGCCTTCATCAGGTCCTGCGCACCCGATTGCGCCGCCTGCCGGTCTCCCGGCGTCTGGGCCGGCAGGTCGGGAGAGCCGTAGAGGCCGTAGGCGAGGAGGGCGACGAGGGGGATGGTGGACAGGGCGAAGGCCGAGGCCGCGCGGCGCTGGCGCAGGCGCGGCTCGGCCACGCTC
>NZ_VRUT01000361.1:0-870 GCF_008039465.1 Methylobacterium sp. WL120
CCCGGCGAGCAGGTCGGCCTGGCCACCGGCGCGCCGCTGCCCGAGGGCGTCTACGCGATCAACACCTTCATCTACCGCCGGCCCGACGCCACCTTCGGCGCCGACACCGCGATCAACATCCCGGTCCTGGTCTGGTCGACCCCGCTGGTGCCGTTCGGCGGCCGCGTCGAGCTGCTCGTCGCCCCCCCGACCGTGTTCGCCTTCACCCGCAACCGGGCGGGCGTCCCCAACCAAGACATCTCGATCAACGTCGGCACCTTCGTCGGCGGCATCTGGGCGTTCGACCTCGGCGGCAACGTCGGCGTCAGCGTGCTGGGCGGCGCCTACCTGAACGACCTCAACGGCGACCGCGGTTCGCTCGGTGGCGTCACCCCCGTCCTGCCGCAGCTCGCCTCCAACACCTACCGCGCCGGCCTCGCCGTCAGCTACACCGGAGACGGCTACAACCTCACCGCCAACCTCACCGGCAACTTCTACGACTCGCCCGGTCGCTTCGACGGTCGCGTCGGCGCCTTCCTCGGCCCGCAGGTGATCTCCGACGCCCTCAACCTCGACCTCACCGCCACGAAGAAGTTCGGCAAGTTCGAGATCGGCGCCGTCGGCTACGGCACCGTCAACGTCGGCCGCAACTCGGCCATCGTCGGCCGCGGCGGCCGCTTCGCCCTCGGCGGCCTCATCGGCTACGACTTCGGCGTCTTCACCGCCCAGCTGATGGTCGCCCGCGACGTCGTCACCTCGGCCACCTACGCCACCTTCGACGGCCGCACCCGCGACAACTACTCCACCGACGGCTTCATCCGCCTGATCGCGCCGCTCTACTCGGTCGCAGCCCCGGCCCCCGCGCCGACCCCCCTCGTCCGCAAGTACTGA
>NZ_VRUT01000362.1:0-870 GCF_008039465.1 Methylobacterium sp. WL120
CCTTCGAGGCGCTGAACGCCGCCCGCGCCCGCACCGCCGGGGCCGACCCCCTCGACCCCAGGAGCCGCGCCGCGATCCTGGCCGCGGGCGAGGCCACGCGGAAGGCCGTGCGCTTCACCGTGCTGGCTGACCCGGCGAGCGGCGCGGTGCTCGGCGTCCCCGAGCGGATGGTGCCCAAGCGCAGCGCCGTGCCCGGCGGCACCCGCTGGCAGAGCGCCGACGGGCGGCTGACCCTGGAGAGCCGGTCGTTTCCCGCAAGCAGCACCGACCTCGAGGCGCTGTTCGCCCGCGCGACCGCGCCGCTCGCCGACCGCAAGGTGACGTACAAGCTCAAGCGGCCGGACTTCATCGTGGTCACCGGCGAGACCGCGTCGGGGCGTTCCTACCTCCGCTACGCCGCCGGACCGGCGGGCATCCGCGGCTTCGCCATCGGCTACGAGGCGGCGCAGGCTGCGGACGTCGACCGCCTCGTCATCGCCATCGCCAACAGCTTCGTGCCGTTTCCCAACGCGCCGGCCGAGGCGCCCAGGATCGCGGCCGTGCCGGCAACCAAACCGCCGGCCACGGGCCTGCCCCCGGCCGGCATGACCTCGCAAGTGACGGCCCCGCAAGTGACGCCGCCGCAAGTGACGCCGCCGCAGGTGGTCGGCACCGGCCTCGTCGTGGCGCCGGGCCGCGTGTTGACCGCGTCGTCCGTGGTCGAGACCTGCCCGAACCTGCGGGTCGGCGCCGCCCCGGCCAAGGTCCTGCGCAGCGAGCGGGGTCTGGCGCTTCTGGAGGCCGCCGGCCTGCCGGCGCCGAAACTGCCGGGCCTGCACGGGGCCTCGGCTTCCGAGGATCGGGTGGTGGTCGCCGCCGACGGGGCGGGGG
>NZ_VRUT01000363.1:0-859 GCF_008039465.1 Methylobacterium sp. WL120
GGTTCAGGTTCCGGGCTTGGCCAGCGCCCGGGGGGCGGGGCTGACGACGCTCGCCGCGTTGTTGCGGATCTCGTAGACGGCGAGCGCGCGGTCGCTGAGCCCGTCGGGGCGGAAGCGGAAGGTGCCGTCGATGCCCGAGAACCCGGCGCTCTTCGTCAGCGTCGCGTCGGCGAAGCGCTGGGTTCCGTATTGCCGCGCGAGCGCCGCCGTGAGCGAGACCGCGTCGTAGGCGAGCGAGGCGACCCGCGGCGGGCTGGTGCCGAACCGCGCCTGGTAGCGCCCGGCGAAGTTGCCGAAGCCGCCGGCGTCCGGCGCGGCGAACCGCCCCCCCTGCAGCGCCGGCAGGGCGAAGAGCCGCGGCTCGTTCCACACCGCCGTGCCGATCGGCCGGATACGCGACGGCGCGAAGCCCGCCTTGGTGAGCGCGGCCGCCACCGCCGGCAGCCCCTCGGCGGTCTCGGGCAGGAACAGGGTGTCGGCCTGCGCGCCGGCCCCGGTGATCAGGCCGCCGAGGCGGGCGATCGCCGGCTCCGACGCGCCGGGGACGTAGCGCTCGATGCCGACGAGGCGGGCGCCCTTGCGCGCCACCGCCTCGCGGAACTGCGCCTCGACGGCGTTGCCGTAGGCGTTCTCGGGGATCAGCGCGGCGAAGGACCGGCGCCCGCCCGACACCGATTCCTCGACGATCCGGTCGACCTCCGCCTGGGGCAGGAAGCTCAGGAGGTAGGTGCCGGGGGCGGCCACGCTCGCATCGGTCGAGAACGCGATCACCGGCTTGCCCGCGGCCCGCGCCGGCACGGAGGCGGCCGAGACGTTGGCGGCGAAGAGCGGGCCGAGCACCAGCTCGGCGCCCTCGGCG
>NZ_VRUT01000364.1:0-845 GCF_008039465.1 Methylobacterium sp. WL120
ACCGTGAGCGAGCGCTCGTCGATGTCGGTGGCGAAGATTTGCACGCGTGGCGGATCTGCCAGGGTGAGCATGTGCTCGCGCAGGAGGATGGCGAGGGAGTAAACCTCCTCGCCGGTCGAGCACGCCGGCACCCAAATCCGCACGACATCGCTCGCCGCGCGCTCGTCAAGCAGCTTCGGGATGACGTCGGCGGCCAGCGCCTCGAAGGCCGCTGCGTCGCGGAAGAAGTTCGTCACGCCGATCAGCAGGTCCCGGAACAGCGCTCCGACCTCGGCCGGGTCGGCACGCAGCAGCTTGAGGTAGCCGTCCGGCCCGGCCGCGCCGACGACGCTGATGCGCCGCTGCAGGCGACGCACGAAGGTGCTGGGCTTGTAACCGGAGAAGTCGTGGCCGACCTGTGAGCGCAGGATGGCAAAGATCTCGGTCAGCAGCTCGGCATCGAACTCCCGTGCGACTTGGTCGGTCTGACCATCCTGCGTGGCGGGACTATTGGCGGCGAAGTGGGCAGCGATCCGGTCGCCCATCCGTTCGGCCGCCTCGCCGAAATCAACGAAGCCGGTCCGCAGTGCGCTGATGGGCATGTCAGGGGTTTCGGGGCCGTAGCCATCCGCGGTCTGCGCCAGGGTCAGGCCGCCGTGCTCCTTGATCGCCTTGACGCCGATTGCGCCGTCGCCGTCGCCGCCGGACAGGATCACGCCGACCGCACGCGCGCCCTGGTCAAGGGCCAGGGCAGTCAGGAAGATGTCGACCGGTTTGGGCTCACGGACCGCCGGCCCGAGCGGCTTCAAAGTCAGCCGTCCGCCTGCGATGCCCATGACGGACCCGGCCGGCATGACGTAGACGTG
>NZ_VRUT01000365.1:0-808 GCF_008039465.1 Methylobacterium sp. WL120
TTTTCGCGAGGTCGATACCGACCGTAACAAGTTCGGACATGGGTGGCTCCTCAGCTTGAGGCGACAACATCCCGACTATGCCCCAACGCAACGCCGGGAGCAGGAGCCATCCACACCATCAATCGAGAAAGCCTTCGCCAACCTGAAGGCGCTCCTGCGAACGGCCGCCGCGCGCACCGTCCCAGACCTCTGGGCCGCAATCCAAAACGCTTTCAAAGTCTTCCGCCGGTATGAATGCCGAAACGACATTGCCGCCACCGGTGACGATGCCGTCGACCCAACATGATCGGCAACGGCTCTCGCCCGCGCACGAGCGGCTGACGAAGCGGGCGGACGCGCCGTCATCGGACCTGTCATAGGTTAGAGCGGCACAACCGCGCCGTGTGCCATGTTACTGCCGAGCCCGCCGGACGCCGTCCGGCAGAGGCGCCCGATCCTCGCCGCGGTGGGACCGGGGCGTCCGCTCATCGAAGCGAGGTCTGCATCTTGGCGAGGTCAGCATCTTGAGCGAGCGGGTTCTGATCACGGGGGGCGCCGGCTTCATCGGCACGCACCTGACGGCCGCGTTGCTCAAGCGCGGACACCAGGTCCGCGTCCTCGACAGTGGTCAGCCCCCATTGAAGTGGTCCGCCCTTTGGTATGGCTTTTGAGCCTGGAGGACGGACGAGATGGCAAAACACCCGAAGCCCGAGGAGATCGTCGCGAAGCTCCGTCAGGCGGACGTGCTGATCTCACAGGGCCAGAGCGTGGCCGATGCAATCCGCGCGCTCGGTGTGAGTTCGGTGACGTACTACCGGTGGCGGCGTGA
>NZ_VRUT01000366.1:0-801 GCF_008039465.1 Methylobacterium sp. WL120
GGCATCGTCGGGATGGTGTCGTCCTCGGCGACCGAACTGCAGGCCACCGCCCGGACCCTGACCGCGACCGCCGCCGAGACCGCGGGCCAGTCCACCACGGTGGCGGCGGCCGCCGAGGAGGCCGGCACCAACGTCACCACGGTGGCGGCGGCCGCCGAAGAACTCGGCGCGTCGGTGCTGGAGATCGGGCGCCAGGTCGGCGGCTCGGCCGCCCTCGCCCACGCGGCGGTGCACGAGGCCGACCAGACCGGCGCCCTGGTGCAGGCGCTGAGCGCTGCGGTCTCGCGCATCGGCGACGTGGTCGGGCTGATCTCGAACATCGCCGGGCAGACCAACCTTCTGGCGCTCAACGCCACCATCGAGGCGGCGCGCGCAGGCGCCGCCGGCAAGGGCTTCGCCGTGGTGGCGGCGGAGGTGAAGGCGCTGGCCGAGCAGACGGCCAAGGCTACGAGCGAGATCTCGGGCCAGATCGCGCAGATCCAGACCTCGACCGGTCAGGCGGTCGCCTCGATCGGGGGGATGACCGGGCGCATCCGCCAGATCAGCGACGTGGCGACCTCGATCGCGGCGGCGGTGGAGCAGCAGGGCGCGGCGACGCAGAAGATCGTGCGCAACGTCAGCCAGGCGGCTTTGGGCACGGCGGAGGTGACCGGCAACATCGCCGGCGTGGCGGGCGCGGCCGAGGAGACCGGCGCGGCGGCTTCCCAGGTGCTGGGCGCCGCCTCCGAGCTCTCGCGCCAGTCCGAGCACCTCGCGGCGGAAGTCGATCGCTTCCTCGCCACCGTCCGCGCCGCCTGACCC
>NZ_VRUT01000367.1:0-788 GCF_008039465.1 Methylobacterium sp. WL120
GGCCGAGCGGCCGCGGCTTCGGCGGCGTGCCGCACAGCGCCTCTCCGACACGCCGGCCGCCAACGCGCTGACCGTCGCGCCGCGGATTCCCGCCGCCCCGCGCGAGGCGGCAGCCGATCCGCGCTTCTCCGGTTGGGCGGGACAGGCGCAGGGCCTGACCGAGGACTACCTCGCCGCCTTCTCGGGCTCGAACGGCGCCATGGTCTCGGGCGCGTCGCGCTTCTACGGTGAGCGCCTGCGCTTCCACGGGCGGATGACGACGCTCGCGGCCCTGCTCGCCGAGAAGCGCCGCTTCGCGCAGCGCTGGCCGGAGCGGCGCTACGAGCCGCGCGACACCCGCACCGCCTGCAACGCGGCGCTCCAGAGCTGCGTCGTGCGCACCCTCGTGGACTTCCAGGCCGGCAGCCCGGCCCGCGGCGCGCGCTCGCAAGGGGTGGCCGAGCTGGTGCTGGAGGTCAGCTTCGCCGGCGGCCGCCCGGTGATCGTGTCGGAATCGAGCCGTGTGCTGCGCCGCGGCGCCACGGTCGGCGCGCTTCCCGGAGCCGGCGCCAACGGCTAGACGAGACGCCATGACAACCCCGGATGCGGAAACCCTGGCCCCGACGGAGCGCCCAGTCCTCGGCGCCCCCGAGCGCGCGACTCTTCGCGGCGAGGTCCAGGCCGAGATCGCGCGCCGCAACCCGAAGCCGGTGGCCGTGCGCACGCTGCAGCTGCTGGCCGAGGCGGCGGTCGAGCCGTCGGCCGAGCCGGCGGGCTATCGCGTCGTCGATCGCCACGGCCGTCCGCGC
>NZ_VRUT01000368.1:0-782 GCF_008039465.1 Methylobacterium sp. WL120
GCCGAAGACCCGGGCCTGCCCCTCGCCGCGGCGGCGGGCGGCGGCGAGCGGGTTCTCGTCGTCCTCCTCGTCGCGCTCGGCGACGGCGCGCGCGGCACGGTCGAGGAGGGCGAGGGTGTCGGGGAAGGTGTCGCGGAACGCGCCCGAGACACGGCAGGTCACGTCGATGCGCGGGCGGTCGAGCAGGGCGAGCGGCAGCACCTCGAAGCCGGTGACGCGGGTGGAGGCGTGGTCCCAGGTCGGGCGCACCCCCATCAGTGCAAGCGCGTGCGCCACGTCCTCGCCGCCGGTGCGCAGGGTCGGCGAGGCCCAGAGGTCCATGACGATGCGGGCGGGATATTCGCCCTCGTCCTGCAGGTGCCGCAGCACGATCGCGGCCGCCGCCTTCTCGCCGAGCAGGGTCGCCGCCCGGGTCGGCAGCGCGCGCGGATCGAGGGTGGTCAGGTTGCGGCCCGTCGGCATAACGTCGGTGCGCCCGCGCGAGGGCGAGCCGGACGGGCCGGGCGGCACGAAGCGGCCGTCGAGGGCAGCGAGCAGGCCGGCGCGCTCCGCGCGCGCGCTCGCGGCGACGGCGTCCGGCGCGTCGTCCGGTGCGCGGCCGAAGACGTGGAGCCCGTCCCGGAACGCGGTCTCGCCGAGGTCGCACAGATGCGCGTCGAGCGCTGCGAGCGCGTCGGCCATCGGCGTGTCGGCGTCGATGCCGGCGCCCGCCAGCAGGCCGGCCGCCTCGGCGTCGTCGAGGATGGCGCGCGCGATCAGCGCCGCGCGGCGCGGGTCGAGGA
>NZ_VRUT01000369.1:0-760 GCF_008039465.1 Methylobacterium sp. WL120
CCGTAAGCGACGGGGCGCGCCGCCGCCCCCGCCGAATGCCGGAAGCGGTCGGCAAGATCTGCCGAGTGGCCGCGCCGCGCCGCGCACGATTCGGCGGGCGGCGCGGCGGCCGCACGCGTCCGGGCACGGTCCGGCGGCTCGATCGAGGCCTTCGCGGCGCAGTCGAAGGCCTCGGACCGCGTCGGCGCCCGGGCGAACCGTCCCGCCCGCCTTGCCGAATCCTCCCGCTCCGCTTCCTCCGCCAAGGCGCTGAACGGCATGCGCTATTCTGCCGGATAGCGATCCCGTCCGCTGGGTTCCCGTCACTGTTGCGCCGCGACAAGATTGCGGCATTTGAGCAACGGTTCGGCTCTCGCTGATCAGATTCGAGGCATTCCACTGTCTTTCGCCGACGCTCTGTAGAATAGTTATCAGCGTTGAGACACGGGCCGGCTTCGTAGGGGGCGCTTGGCACATCTCGCACGGGAGCCGCGCAGACGGCAGACCGGCAAGGTAGTGCAGAGGCGGCGGGACGAAGCGCGGAAATCCTTGGGAAGGAACGAGAAAATGATCAAGAACTGGCTTGCCGCAGCAGCGGTGATGCTTTCGGTCGGCGTGACCGCGACGGAAGCCTTCGCCCAGACCACCACGATCCCCGGCGAGCAGGTCGGCCTGGCCACCGGCGCGCCGCTGCCCGAGGGCGTCTACGCGATCAACACCTTCATCTACCGCCGGCCCGACGCCACCTTCGGCGCCGACACCGCGATCAACATCCCGGTCC
>NZ_VRUT01000036.1:0-33137 GCF_008039465.1 Methylobacterium sp. WL120
CCTTCGGCGCCTGCGCGACGGCGGGCGCGGCGAGCAGGGCGAGGGCCACGGACAGCGGGCGGGCGGCAGACAGGGCGCGGGCGGGCATGCAGGCGATTCCCGGTGCGTGGAACGTGCCGGACGGTGGCAGAGGCCGCTGCCGATGGCCAGGGCGCAGGGCTTGCGCGGCCCTCGACAATCCGGGCGGACGCCCCACCCTCACCCCGAAGCGGAGTTCAGCGAGAGGCGCCGATGACCCATCCAGCGATCGAACCCGGCCGTGCGGCCGTCGTCACCGGCGCCGCGAGCGGCATCGGGCTCGCGGCGGCGAAGGCCTTCGCCCGGGCCGGCATGAACGTCTGGCTCGCCGACCTTCCCGGCGAGGCGCTCGAATCCTCCCGCGCCGAGGTGGCGAAGCTCGCAGCAGTGGAGGTCCGCGCCGTTGCCCTCGACGTCGGGGATCGCGCGGCGATGGAGGCGTTCGCGCAGGCGGTCGCCGCGAGCGGACCGCCGGCGGTGGTGATGCTGAACGCCGGCATCGAGGCGGGCGGCAAGCTGTTCTCCGACGCCGACACCTGGCACCGGATCCTCGACACCAACCTGTGGGGGGTGATCAACGGCATCCACGCCTTCGCGCCGGGGATGATCGCGGGGGCCAAGCCCGGCGCCGTCATCGTCACCGGCTCGAAGCAGGGCATCACCACGCCGCCGGGCAACACGCCCTACAACGTCTCGAAGGCGGGGGTGAAGGCGGCGACCGAGGCGCTCGCCCACGACCTGCGCGGGCGGGACGGCGGCCGCACCACGGCGCACCTGCTGATCCCGGGCTTCGTCTACACCGGGCTGACCAAGGCCCGCGGCGTCGCCGAGAAGCCGCCCGGCGCCTGGACGCCGGAGGAGACCGTGACCTTCCTGCTCGATCGGATGGAAGGGGGCGACTTCTACGTCCTGTGCCCCGACAACGAGACCACCCGCGCCCAGGACGAGCGCCGGATCGCGTGGGCTGCCGGCGACATCATCGAGAATCGCCCGGCGCTCTCGCGCTGGCACGCGGATCATGCGGAGGCGTTCCAGCGGGCGATGGAGGGTTAGGCGCGCGAAAGACGCGACCGCGCCGTCGGATCGTCGACGACGAAAGCCCGGTGCGGGGCCGCACCGGGCTTTCGCTCGCTTCAAGCACGCTCAGCGCCGAGACCGGACTCGGCCGTCAGGCCGGGATGGCGGCGGCGAGCGCCGCGCTCGGGGGTGTCTTCGGGCGCGGCATCACGCCGACCGGGCACGGCGGCGGGTCGTCATCGTCGTCGCGCCGCCTCGGGCGGACGTAGCGATGCAGGTCCGTGAGACGCCGCAGGCGGCGCGGTGCGGCGCGTGCCGCCGGAGGCCCCGTCCGCCGGACCTCCCGGTCGAGCTCGCCGAGCGCCGCGAGCACCGCGTCGATCGAGACCGGCTCGGCCCGGCTGCCGACGAGGCACCGCATGCCCGGCGCCCCTTCGAGCACGCAGGCATCCGACGCCCAGGATGCCAGGATCGCGCGCTTGTCCGCCGGCGAGAGCATCGGATGGGACAGGACCTCGCGCGGGTGGCGAAACACGTCGCCGGGGGCGACGAGCGCCTGCCAGCCTTCGACCGAGGCCGGAAGCGCGCCGCCCGATTGGTGCGCGCCGACGGGGGGCCGGCCGGGGCCGACGCCCACGTTCATGTCGGGGCCGGTGTCCCCGGAGTGGAAAAGGTGCGTCTGCATCATCGACGATCCTCCTTCCTGAATACGGGTCTGCTTCCTGTTACGGGTTGGATGGGCGATAGGGGTCGTCATGCCCCCGCGGGCCCGGCGAGGCTCGCGGGGGGGCTCGGTTCGCGGTCGGGCAGGGCCCTGGTTCAGGCCCCGCCCACGCTGCCGCCTCAGGCGGCCTTGCGCGTGGACTCAATCCGCGGCGCGTTGTCTTGGCCGGCGGACTCGTGCCCCACGGCCTGGCTCACGGCGTCCTGCGACCCGCCGATCGGGATGCGCCGCGGCTTGAGCGCCTCGGGCACCTCGCGCTTGAGGCTGACGGTGAGCAGGCCGTTCTCCAGGCTCGCGCCGACGACCTTCACGTGGTCGGCCAGGTTGAAGGTCTGGCGGAACGTGCGGGCGGCGATGCCGCGATGCAGGACCTGGCGCGCGTTTTCGGAGGTGGTCTTCTGGCCTGTCACCAGAAGGCTGGAATCGTGCTGCGTCAGCTCGATCTCGTCGGGCGCGAAGCCGGCGACGGCCATGGAGATGCGGTATTCGTCGTCCGCCACCCGCTCGATGTCGTAGGGCGGCCAGGTCGACGAGGCCTCGGCCTGCGTGGCCTGGTCCAGCATCGAAAACAGTCGGTCGAAGCCGACCGTGGAACGGTAGAGCGGTGCAAAATCGAGGGTCCTCATGACCACATCCTCCTTGGAGCAACGTGATGACAAGGGTCGCCGGATGCCTTGACCCGGCGCCCGTAGCGCGAGCCGTCGTTGGGCCTCGCGCGTGGGAAACGACCGACGCATGATCCGGTTCCCAAAAAATTCGCGTTGCTCGAAATCAGGTCGCCGCGTCGTGCGGCACGGGCCTCTCCGATTGAATCTGGGCGGCGTCCCAAAACCCCTTCCCGATCCTCGCAGGCGACGCCACATCCGTTTATGTTCGATTCGAACGATCAGGAGAGCTTGCCGTGTACACTGTGAAGGCGAACGACCATGCGGGCCGGCCCGCGACGTTCGCGTGCGGCACCGCCGACCAGGCCCTGGAGAAGACCTGGGAACTGGCTCGGCGCGGCTTCAAGGACATCGTGGTGACCGATCCGAAGGGCCACGCCTCGAACGCTGCCGCGTTCGAGCGCTCGCTCGACCTGGCCTGAGGCGGGCGCCGGCTCGGATGGCCCACCACCACGACGACCACGATCACAGCGAGCTGTCCCCCGTCGAGGCGCGGGTGCGGGCGCTCGAATCGATCCTCGTGCAGAAGGGCTACGTCGAGCCGGCGGCGCTCGATGCGCTGGTCGAGCGCTACGAGACGCAGGTCGGCCCCCATCTCGGGGCGCAGGTGGTGGCCCGTGCCTGGGTCGATCCGGCCTATCGCGAACGGCTTCTGGCCGACGCCACCCCGGCCATCGCCGAACTCGGCATCGGTGGGCGCGGCGGCGAGCACATGGTGGTGGTCGAGAACACGCCCGAGGAGCACAACCTCGTCGTCTGCACCCTGTGCTCCTGCTACCCCTGGCCGGTGCTCGGCCTGCCGCCGGTCTGGTACAAGGCGCCGCCCTACCGCGCCCGCGCCGTGATCGACCCGCGCGGCGTGCTCGCCGCGTTCGGGGTGCGCCTGCCCCAGGCGACGCGGATCACCGTGTGGGATTCCACCGCCGAGCTGCGCTACATGGTGCTGCCGATGCGGCCGGCCGGGACCGAGGCCCTCGACGAGCGCCAGCTCGCAGCCCTGGTCACCCGCGACGCGATGATCGGCACCGGGCTGCCGGGCGCACCCGCAAGTGTTCCCACAAGTGTGCCAGCATGAACGGCGCCCAGGATCTCGGCGGCATGCATGGGCTCGGCCCGGTGATGCCAGAACCCGACGAGCCGGTGTTCCACGCAGCTTGGGAAAGCCGTGTCTTCGCGTTGGCCATGGCGATGGGCTTCACCGGCGCCTGGACGCTGGACGGCAGCCGCGCCGCCCGCGAGGCGATGCCGCCGGCCGACTACCTGCGGTCGAGCTACTACGCGATCTGGCTCGACGCGCTGGAGCGCCAGCTCGCCGCCCACGGCCTCGCGCGGCCCGACGAGATCGCCCGCGGCGTTCCTGACCCGGACCCGGCGCCGGTGGCCCGGGTCCTCACCGCCGACATCCTGGAGCCGCGCTACCGCGCCGGCTTCCCGAGCGACCGGGCCGCCCCGGCGCCGGCGCGCTTCGCGGTCGGCGACGCGGTGACGATGCGCAACATCCACCCGCCGACCCACACCCGCCTGCCGCGCTACGTGCGGGCCAAGAGGGGCACGGTGCTGCGCGTCCACGGCACCTTCGTCCTGCCCGACACCAACGCCTACGGGGAGGGCGAGAACCCGGACTGGCTCTACACCGTAGCCTTCCCGTCGAGCGAGCTCTGGGGCGAGGACGCCGACCCGAACGGGCGCGTCACCGTCGCGGTGTTCGAGCACTACATCGCGGGCGGCCGCACGTGAGTGTGCCTGCCTCCCCATTCTCGGCGCCGTGGGAGGCGCAGGTCTTCGCGATGGTGGTGTCGCTGCAGGAATCGGGGCTGTTCACCTGGGCCGAGTGGGCCGACACCCTCGGCGCCGCGATCCGCCCCGCCGACGGCCCCGAGGCGCCGGCCGATTACGGCCGCTGGCTCGCCGCCCTGGAGATTATCCTCGCCGCCCGCGGCATCGCCGACGCCGACACTCTCGACGCGCGCCGCGACGCCTTCCTCCGCGCGGCGGAGGCGACCCCGCACGGCCTGCCGATCGCGCTGGAGAACGATCCGCTGTTCCGGCGATGAATGACGCGTCAGCCGACACGACGCCGGATCGCCGACCGAGCGATGCGTCCGATGTAGGCGCGGGTCCCCTCTCCCGAGCGGGAGAGGGACAGGGTGAGGGATGAGAACTTTCCGGAGAGGTCACGCCCCTCACCCCGACCCTCTCCCTATGGGAGAGGGAGCCCGCGGTGCCGCCCTCGACACGGCGTGCGCTGTCGGTCCGATGACCCGCCGCAGCCTCCTCGCCGGCGCCGCGGGCCTTCTCGCCGCGCCGGCCCGCGCCGCGAACGATCCGTTCGGGCCGATGGGCCGGCCGTCCTGGGCGGCCGACAGCCTGCAGGCGGCCGCCACCCGCACCGGGCTGACCTATGGCGCCGAGGTGCCCGGCTTCCGCTTCGCGCGCGACCCTGCCTACCGGCAGGCGGTGGCACGGGAGGCCGGGATGCTGGTCTGCGGCACCGAGATGAAGATGGAGGTGGTGCGGCCCGAGCCGGGGAAGACAGACTTCGCGCAGGCCGACGCCCTGGTTCGCTTCGCCCGCGGCAACGGCCAGCGGATGCGCGGGCATACCCTGGTCTGGCACGAGGCGCTGCCGCCCTGGGTGCGCCCGCTGCTGGCCCGGGCCACCGCCCCCCAGGCGGAGGATTTTTTGCGCCGCTGGATCGAGACCGTGGCCGGCCGCTACCGCGGGCAGATCGCCTCCTGGGACGTGGTCAACGAGGTGCTGTCGCAGGACGGCGGCGGCCCGGAGGGATTGCGCGAGAGCCCGTGGCTGACGGCGCTCGGCCCCGGTTACGTCGACCTCGCTTTCCGCATCCTGCACGAGGTCGACCCGAAGGCGGCCGGGTGCTGGAACGAGGACGCGGTCGAGCAGGGCGTGCCGTGGATGGAGGCGCGCCGCATCCGCGTGCTCAAGCGCCTGGAGGGCATGCTGGCGCGCGGCGTGCCGATCCGCCGCTTCGGCCTGCAATCGCACATCACCAGCACGGTGCCGATCGACCAGGGCCAGCTCCGTCGCTTCCTCCGGGAGATCGGGGCGATGGGGCTCGGCATCGAGATCACCGAGTTCGACATCGACGACCGGGCGTTCCCTGCCGACGTCGCCACCCGCGATCGCAAGGTCGCCGACCTCGCGAAATCCTACCTCGAGGTGGTGGCGGCCGAGCCCGCCGTGCTGAACGTGATGTCCTGGGACCTCTACGACCCCGACACCTGGCTGAACGACCACCCCTACCGCAAGCGTCCGGACGGCCTGCCGCAGCGTGCGCTTCCGCTCGATGCGCAGTTCAAGCGCAAGCCGCTCTGGCATGCGATGAAGGCGGTGTTCGGCCGGGCGCCGGACCATTCGGCGGCGCGGGCGAAGCTGCGCTAGGCCGCGCCCGCCCTCACGCTCCACGGTGTTCCTGCGGCCGTGAGTCCGGTGCGGAGAGGTCGCGGGAAAATGATCGCGCCGGCCGTTTCCGAGCCGGCCGATCCGTGAAAGGTCGCGATGGCCGGTCGGGACGTTCGCGCGCGGCGGTCGAGCCGTGGGAGGCCGGGTTTGAGCGCGAGCGGCCGGATGCGGGCTCGGCAGAGGACGATCCGCGCACCCGTGGGATTCGCTGCGGGATGGATCGCGTTTTGTGTGGCCCTCGGTCCGTCGCCCGGGTGTGCCGACGACCTCGCGGCCCTGTTCGAGCCGGGCACCGTGATCTCCGTCGGGGGCTTCGCCGGGACCGGCGCGCGCTTCCAGGGCGCCCGCGCGGTCGGCCTCTGGGGGCTGCCCTACGCCTCCTTCCGCAAGGTGGACGCCCCCCGCGAATGGTTCTCGCCCGACGACGCCCTCGACGTCGCCTTGGTGGACGCCCCCGCGATCCAGGCCGGGGCCGTGCTCGATGTCCGCAGCGGCCGCTCCGTGCACGACGACCGCAGCCTCGCAGGCTTGCCGCGCCGCCCGGTCGCGGCGGCGCTCGGCCTGTTCGGCGAGGTCTGGCCGGTGGACGACGTCCTGCGGCTCCGCGCCGAGGTCACGCAGGGGCTGCGTGCCCATGACGGCGTCGTCGCCAAGCTCGGCGCCGACCTCGTCGGCACCGCCGGCCGCTTCACCTTGAGCGGCGGCCCCCGCCTCGTGCTCGGGGATGCCGCCGCGATGCGCCTCGACTTCGACGTGCCGGTGGCCTCCGCGAACGCTAACCCGCGCCTGACGCCCTATCGCGCGACCGGCGGAACCCGCTCGGCCGGCGCGATCGTGGCCCTGGCCTACGACTGGTCCGACGCGTGGCGGACGCTCGGCTCCGTCCGCTACGACCGTCTCGTCGCCTCGGCCGCCGGAAGCCCGATCGTCCGGCGCGTCGGCACGCCGAACGACGTCACGGTGTCTGTGGGGGCGATCTACTCGATTCGGACCGATCGGTGACGGGGTGCAGCGACAACCGAAGGTATAACGTGGTGTTGATACTCACGAATGCGTGAATGTTGCTGGTCGGGCACAATCGAACCCCGATCGTCGCTGACGCAACGATTCCAGGGATTATATCCAAACGTTTCTGTCTATGCCTCTCCGAAAGAGGGGGGCGGACCGTGCCACGGATACTGTTGACGGGTGCGACCGGGCTGATCGGCGGTGCGGTTCTGCACCGGGCGCTCGAAGGCGGCGACGACGCGACCTGGGTCTGCCTCGTGCGCTGCGCCGGCGTCGAGCAGGGCCGGCAGCGCATCGCGGCGCGGCTTTCCCGCTTCACCGACGCCTTCACCGCCCAGCGCCTCGCCCGCAAGGTCGAAGTGGTGCCCGGCGACTTCACTCGGGCCGACATCGACCGGGACCCGCGCCTCGACGACTGCACCCATGTGCTGCACTTGGCGGCCGACACCTCGTGGTGGGGCGACGAGCGCGTCTACCGCACCAACCACGACGGAACGCTGGCGCTGGCACGGCGCGCTCGGGCGATGCCGGGCCTGCAGCGCTTTCTCCATGTGGGCACCGCGATGATCTGCGGCGCCGACGCCGACGAATTCGTCGCCGAGGACGACTACCCGGCGGCCGACGCCCGGCACATGGTCGCCTACACGGTCTCCAAGGCGGCGACCGAGACCTCGCTGGCCGAGCACTTCCCCGACCTTCCGGTCGTCGTCGCCCGCCCCTCGATCGTCGTCGGCCATGCGAGCCTCGGCGCGGGGCCGAGCTCCAGCATCCTCTGGGTGCTGCGCGCCGCAGACGCCCTGCGCATGCTGCCCTGCGCGCCGGAGAGCCACGTCGACGTCGTCCCGGCCGACTGGGTCGCCGAGACCCTGATCGGGCTCCTGACCAAGCCGACGCTCGCCCGCGACCTCTACCACCTCTCGGCCGGCGCCCGCGGCCGCACCACCTGGGCCGAGGTCATCGCCGCCTTCGAGGCGGCGGAGCCGAGCGACGGACGGCGCGCCTTCCGGCAGTTCGACCTCGTCGCCGACCGCGCCGTGCTGCGCCGGCGCTTCGCCGAGGTGTTCGGCCTCGACGGGTCGCTGAAGCAGGCGATGCTCCGCGCCGTCCGCGCGTACTATGCGTTCTGCGCCCTCGACGTGACCTTCGCCAACGATCGCCTGCTCGCCGAGGGCTTTGCGCCCGCGCCGACGCTGCCGGCCTACCTGCCGGTGTGCCTGGCGAACGGGGCGACGATCGTGGAGCAGTTCGCCGACGACATCGAGATGTTCGCCGTGCCGCCCCCCGCGCCCGAGGCCCGCGCCGCCGGCGACGCGCTGGCGGCCAGCGCATGAGCCCGTACCTGACGCTGGCCGTCGCGATCGGCGCCGAGATTTCCGCGACCCTCGCGCTGAAGGCCGCCGACGGCCTGACCCGGCCGATCCCCACCCTGATCGTCGCCCTCGGCTATGGCACGGCTCTCTGGCTGATGTCCTCGAGCATGGACATGCTGCCGATCGGAATCGTCTACGCGATCTGGGCCGGCGTCGGCATGGTCGGCGCCGCGATCGGCGGTGCGCTTCTGTTCGGCGAACCGGTGACGCTGCCGATGATCGCCGGCATCGCCGTCATCGCCTGCGGCGTGGCGATCCTGGCGAGCGCGCGCGTCGAGGCCTGAGAAGGACTCACGCCGTCGCCAACCGCCTATCCTCCACTGCCCGCACCGGCGAGCCCGGCACGAACGCGTCGAACGCCGCCCAGAAATCCTCCCGGATCGCGTCGCGTTCGGAGAGGATCTCGTGGCGGGCGTCGGGCAGCACCAGGATGTGGCCGGCCTTGAGCCGCGCGGCGAAGCGCTGGGCCGCCGGCGTGCCGCAGACCGGGTCGGCGCCGGCCGCCACGATCAGCGTCGGGGTCGCGATGCGGGGTGGCACGCGCGGGTCGCGCAGGCGCGCCACCGCGCGGAAGGCTTCCGCCGTCCAGGCGATGGTCGGGTCGCCGACCGCGCCGGCGCCGACGACGAGCGCGGCGGCGGCGTTGCGGGCGTAGCGCGCCGGGTCCCGCGTCAGCCGGTTGTTCGGGTAGGGCTTCGTCGCGATCGAGACCGGGCCGCCGCCGGGCACGTAGCGGCTGCCGAGGCCGAGGCGCTGCAGCAGCCGCGTCGCGCCCGAGGCGAAGGCCGGCGAGCGCACCATCTTGATCGACAGCATCGGCGCCACCGTGACGATCCGCCGGAACGGCAGCCAGCCGTCCAGCGCCCCGGTGAGCGCCACGCAGCCGCCCATGGAATGGGCGAGGCAGACGTGCGGGTCGGGCATGAACGGCACCAGCACCGCGTCGCGGATCGCCAGCAGGTCGCGACGGTAGTCGTCGAAGGTGGCGACGTGGCCCTTGTGCGGGTCGTCGACCCGACGGTCCGACGAGCCCTGGCCACGCCAGTCGAAGGCGACGACGGCGAAACCCCGGACGCGCAGGTCGCGGATGGTCTCGTAGTACTTCTCGATGAACTCGGCCCGGCCCTGCAGCAGGCAGACCGTGCCCTTGCAGGTCCGGGTCGTCGCGGACCAGCGCGCCGCCCGCAGGGTGCAGTCGTCGGATGTGCCGACCGCCATCACCGTGGCGCCGGGCGGGACCGGGTTTCCAGGCGTGTCGTGCAGGCTGAGGAGTGCGGCGTCCTGCCGCATCTGGCCCGTCGTCCGGCCGGGTCTTGAACGCACCTCGAACCCCTCCAATATCACGATCGTACCGGCCGTCAGGCGGTACGAGCCCGGTCCGGCCCACGCGGCGGACCATAGACTCAAACCAGCATGTTGCTCCACGGAGGATGTGTCTTATGCGTCAGTTCGATCTTGCTCCCCTCTACCGTTCCACCGTCGGTTTCGACCGCCTGTTCTCGGCCCTCGACCAGTTCGTGGCGACCGACGCGGTGCCGACCTACCCGCCCTACAACATCGAGCGCACCGCCGAGAACGCCTACCGCGTGACGGTGGCGGTGGCCGGCTTCACCGAGGCCGACCTGTCGATCGAGGTGCGGGAGAACGCGCTGACCGTGAAGGGCGAGCGCAAGCCTGATCCCGAGCGTCGCGCCGAGGTGCTGCACCAGGGCATCGCCGCCCGCGGCTTCGAGCGCCGGTTCCAGCTCGCCGACTACGTCCAGGTGACGGGCGCGGCGCTGGAAAACGGCCTCCTCCACGTCGACCTCGTCCGCGAGATCCCGGAGGCGAAGAAGCCGCGCCGCATCGAGATCGCCATCGGTGGCAAGACCCGCGCGCCGGCGATCGAAGGCGCAGCCACCGAGGTCCCGGCCGAGGTCCAGAAGGCCGCCTGACCTTGGTCTGCCGACCCTGGTCGCATGACTTGAGATGGAGCGCCCCGGCTGATGGTCGGGGCGTTTTTCTTTGCGGGGGCCGACCAGGGCGCCGGACAAGACGGGAGCGGCGCCGCACTGCCGCCCTCCCGAGCGGGTGAGGGGGGACTCGCGCCCGCTTCGGCACCGCGGGAGGTGCGTCGAAGCGTTCGAACGGCCGCCAGCGCATGTCGCACGCCCTTCTCGGGGGCGGTGGCGGACTGGGCCATCATGGCGAGGCCGAGCTGCAAAGCGAATTCACACGGGGCAGCCCAAGACGCGCGCCAACGCCTTCGCCACCACCGGATACGATCCGAGCGAAACTGAAAACGTCCTAGCGGTTTCGGTACCAGTCCCAGGCCAGGAAGGCGGGGAACGGGAGGATGATGGCGAAGAAGATCCAGTCGAACATCTGCGGCATGGTGCGGTCCTTCCCTCCCCCTCACTGCATCCTACCGGAGGTTGCGCGGCCAAGTTCCAGTCCTGTGCTGCCGTCTGCGACAGGACATCCGGCTCGGGAGGCGTGAGACCGAGCTGCGCGAGGTGGTGGACCTCAGGTCGTCGTGTGCCGGGACGCCGGGTCGGCCACCTACGGGGTCAGCGGTCCTCGCGCTCCCTCTACGACTCGGCCTCACGGCGAACCAGCTCGCGGCCGAGCTGAAGCAGCAGCAGGCGGATCGTCGCCCGCATCTCGGGTGTTCCGTGGGCCTCGATCAGGGCATGCGCTTCGAGGCAGACCTCGGCCATGCGGTCGAGCGTGTCCGTCGCCACCGTTGACCCCTACCTGGATTCGGGCAAAATGCTGCGCGCAATCGATGTCGCCTCGCGACGCTACTATGGCCGGCAAGCCAAAGCCGCGCAACAACGTAGACGATAGAAGCGCCACAGTATGCAGAAGCCAGATATAGCCGAGGCTGAGCTGAGCAACGGGCTTATGATCGCCAAGTTGGCGAGGATCGCCGAGGCCCTGGATTGCCCGGTCACGGACTTCTTCGAGGTCGAAGCCAACGCGATGAACGAGACGGCGGCCCTGCTCGCCTCCTGGCACGCGATCTCGGATGTAGACGCGCGCCGCGAGGTGCTGTCCTACGTCCGCGCGGTGGCCGGCGGTGCGTCGCCTGCGGCCCCTCAGGATGCCGCACTTTGACGTGCGACGTTGCGACTTTTTCGGAGCCGGGTAAATCCGGGCGATGCCCGACGCGCCCGATTCCGATCTTCCGACGAACGTGATCGCCGAGTCGCGCGCGGTGATCGCGCGATCGCGAGCGGCCCGCCTGGAGGCGCAGGCCCAGCGCGAGGCAGCCCGGGTCGTGGTCGATCAAGTCCGGGCGATGATCGCCCAGTCGCAGGCGGACGGCGATGCCGGCGGCCGTACCGGTTCTGAGCGCACGCCCTGACGGATCGATCCGGCGCGGGTCGGCCCCGAACCGTCAGCGGCTCAGGAGGTGCAGGCTGAACAAGCCGTCCGGATCGAGCCAGACGTTTTTGGGCGTCCAGCCGGCCCGTCCGGCAAGCGCCTGGAACACGTCGGGCGAGTGCTTATGCGAAACGTCGGTGCGGACGCTCTCGCCGTCCGCGAAGTGGATCGCGTCCGTGCCGAGGTGCCAGGTGTCGGCGCGGTCGGCCACGAGGTGGGCCTCGACCCGCAACGGGTCGCGCAGGATGCGGACCTCGTGGCGGAAGGCGTCGCGGTCGACGCCGGCGTCGAGCTCGCGGTTCAGACGCGCGAGGTAGTTCAGGTGGAGCGCCGGCATCAGCCCGTCGCAGCCGCCGTAGACCCGTTGCAGCCGGTCGGCGTCCTGCGTCGGGTCAGCCCCGACCAGGAGGTGGCTCGGCCCGAGGGTGTCGCGCGCCCGTGCCAGGAAGGCCTCTGCCTCGGCCGGCGCCAGGTTGCCGATGCTGGTGCCGGGAAAGAACCCGAGCACCGGGCCATCGGCGAGGTCGACGGGGAGCCGGATCGGCTCGGCATAGTCGGCCCAGACCGGGATCATCGCGATCTCGGGATAGTCCTCCGCCAGCGTCCGGACCGAGGTTTTCAGGTAGTCGCGCGAGATGTCGATCGCCACGTAGCGGCGCGGCCGGTCGAGGCCGTCGAGCAGCGTGCGGATCTTGCGGCTCGCGCCGCTGCCGTACTCGACGATTGTCGCCCCGGGCCCGACCAGCGTCGCGATCTCCGGCACCACCTGCGGCAGCAGCGCCATCTCGCGCCGGGTCGGATAGTAGTCGGGATGATCGCAGATCCTGTCGAACAGGATCGAGCCGGCCTCGTCCCACAGGTACTTGCCCGGCAGTCGCTTTGGCGTCTGTCCCAGGCCGGCGAGCGTGGCGCGCAGGAACGCGTCTCGCTCGGCCGTCTCTTCCGGCGTCATCGCTGGCTCCCGCGCGTCGCGGTGAGGACGACGAGGGCGATGCGCTCCGCGTCGGCGTAGGCCGGCCCCTCGAGTTCTTCGCCGTAGGCGTCCGGGTCGAACTCGCGATACGACCAGCTCAGCCCGGCCGCCTCGCAGGCGGCGGTCGCGGCTTGGCGGAACGGATCCTCCCCCTCGACGATCGCCGAGCCGGTGAACAGCACCAAGCTGCCGCCCGGCGCGAGGCAGGCGCAGGCGGCCTCGACCACGGCGAGCGACAGGCCCTCGCCGTAGGCCCCGCCGCCGTCGCGGTAGGTTCGCCCGGCGCGGTCCAGCATGAACGGCGGGTTCGAGACGACGAGGTCGAACTCGCCTTCGACCCCCCCGAGGAGGTTGCTGCGGCACGGCACGACGCCGTGGGCGCCCGCGAGCTGCGCGTTGGTCGCAGCCGCCGCGAGCGCCGCGTCGTTGATGTCGACGAGGACGATCTCGGCCTCCGGGTTGCGCCGGGCGATCGCGATGCCGGCAGCCCCCGAGCCGCAGCCGACGTCGACCGCGCGCTGGACCGCCGCCGTGCGCCCGTCGAGGTGCTCGACCACCGCCGCGACGAAGCGGGCGGTGTCGGGGCCGAAGAACACCACGTCGGTGGCGTCGGGCGGGTAGGCGGAGTGGACGAACAGGCCGCCGTCCAGGCTCGAAACCCGGATCGTCGCGCGCCAGGCGTCGCCGTCGCGGGCCAGCACGCCGGCCTCGCGCATCGCCGCGAACAGGTCCGGCGGCAGCAGGTCCTCGACGAAGGGCCGGCTCCAGCCGAACACGTCGCGCAAGCCGCGCGCCCGCGCGTTGCGGGGGCGGGCGTTGACGCGGGCATGGGTGGCGGGTGTCACGGTGGTGAAGGCATAGCCGGTGGCGCGCAAACGCTCGACCAGGGCGCCGAGGGCGGGGTTCGCATCGAAGCGGTCGCTCATGAAAGGGCCGCTCATGGCGTCCGCTCCGCGGCGGATGGCGACCGCTCAGTGGCGGGGTGCACCCGGAACGCCCCGCCGCGCAGGTCCGCCGCGATCGGCCCGGCCTCGCGCCGAAGCTCCACCGCACGGCGCTGGAACGGGCACGCCCAGTCGTCGGGCACTTGGCGCCCGCTGTATTGCGGCGCCTCCGAGCGCTCGCCGTGGCGGGTCAGCATCGGGTTGACCGAGCCCGCCCACGACACGTCGCGCGCCTGGATGGTCTCGCGCATCCGCTCGTAGCGCCCCTCCGCCCGCAGCCGCTCGAACTGGTCGTGCAGGTTGAACACCAGGGCCGGCGCCGCGAAGAGGCGCGCCTTCCGGCTCGCGCCGGGATGCAGGCCCACCACGAAGAACGCCTCGCCTGCAAAGCTGAGGGAGAAATGCGCGTCCTGCGGGTCGGGGGCGACGCGCGCGTCGTAGGCGTGGCCGAGGCGGCTGTCCTGATCCGACAGCGCTTGGAGCCGGTCCCACATCCGGGCCTCGAAGCCTTCTTCCGACAGGCCGCCAGGGCGATCGAAGATCACGACGAGGCTCTGGAACAGCTCCGGTCGCGCCCGGTAGCGGCAGACGAAGGCCATCAGGGCGGCGTGCATCCGGGCGTCGTCGTCGGCCGCGGCGATGTCACGCCCGATGACGAAGCGGATCTGCCCGCGCGCCAGGGCGGCCTTGGCGCCGACGCAGGGGAAGGACGGGTTCTGGATGAGGTCGCGGAAGCGCTCGGCCAGGGGATGGCCGGCATCGTCCCTCGGGAAGCCGATGTCGCTCGGAAGGTCGATACCTCTTGGGAGATCGATGTCTTTTGGGAAATTCATACGCACCTGTCACGATCGCGCCCGGGCGCGCCGCCTCCTGCGAGGCGGCTGCGTTGAATCCGTGCCGTTGAGGTCGGAGGCCGGCGGTTCGAAGCACCCATTGGGGGCTTGCCGTCGGCCTGCCGTGGAAACCTCGCCTCGAATGGCTTGTTCCGAAGACGTTTTCGCGAAGAACGAAGTTTAACGCAGGTTATGGTCGCTTCAGCTTTGGCGATCGATTGAATAACCGCGTTCCTCGGCGAGCCGCCTTTCGTCCGCCGCACTCCTGGCGATCATCGCGGACGGGCTCTCCACGGCAAGGCGGAGCCGGCGAGACGGCAAAGCGTCGCGGACGGGAAAGCCGGCGCCCGTGGCAGGGTTTTCGCCGAAGACGATGCGTCGATGTCGCGCAGGACGGCCGGGACCGAGGGCACGATGGACGCGCGAAACCAGATCACCCGAGCGTCAGGCCAAGCGCCATTGGAAGCGAAGGCTTCGGAAGCGGGATCGTCGGACGCGCCCCGTCCGCGCGAGATCACCCTGCGCGGGATCGTGCTCGGCGCCGCGATCACGGTCGTCTTCATCGCGGCCAACGTCTACATGGGCCTGAAGACCGGCATGACCTTCTCGTCGTCGATCCCGGCGGCGATGATCTCGATGGGATGCCTGCGCCTGCTCGGCGGCTCGAACATCCTCGAGAACAACATCGTGCAGACGCAGGCCTCCGCCGCGGGCACCCTGTGCAACGTCATCCTGATCCTGCCCGGCCTCGTACTGATCGGGCACTGGCACGGCTTTCCGTTCTGGCAGACGAGCGCGGTCTGCGGCCTCGGCGGGCTGCTGGGCGTCGCCTTCTCGATTCCCCTGCGGCGCGCGCTGGTGACGAGCGCGGGCCTGCCCTACCCGGAGGGCGTCGCCGCCGCCGAGGTGCTGCGCACCAGCGAAGGCGCAGCCGGCGCCCGGGGCCTGCGCGACCTCCTCGCAGCGGCGGCGGGCGCCGGCGCGATCGGGCTCGCGACCACCGGCTTCCGGGTGCTCGCCGACGGCGTCCATGGGACGCTCGCAGCCGGAGGCGCCGTGTTCCGCGTGGGCACCGGCTTCTCGCTGGCGCTGGTCGGCGTCGGCTACCTCGTCGGCATCGGCGCGTGCCTGGCGCTGCTCACCGGCGTGGCGATCGCCTGGGGCGTCGCAGTGCCGCTCCTGACCGCCCTCGGCCAGGGTGAGGGTGCGACGCACGCCGAGATGGCCGAGGCGGTGTGGTCGGGCCAGGTCCGGCTGATCGGGGCCGGCATCATTGCGGTCGGCGGCCTCTGGACGGTCGGGTCGCTCGCTCGTCCGGTCCTCGGCAGCGTGGCGACGGCGCTCGCCTCGGCGCGCAAGGACGGCTCGGGCCTGCCCGGCCGCGACCACCCGCGGGGCGAGCGCGACCTGCCGATCACCTGGGTCGGCGGCGCCCTGCTGGCGCTTACCGTGCCGCTGGCGTGGCTGTTCGCCAACTTCGCGTCCGGCGCCGAGCTCGGCGGAAGCCTGCCCGTGCTCGTCGTCGCCGCCACCGTGTTCGCGGTGCTGTTCGGTTTCCTGATGGCCGCCACCTGCGGCTACCTCGCCGGCCTCCTCGGCTCGTCCTCGAGCCCGATCTCCGGCATCGGCATCCTCACCGCCATGGCGGCGGCGGTGCTGCTGCCGCTGCTGATCGGCCGCTCCGCCGGCCCGGAGGGCGACCGCTTCGTCATCGCGATGGCGCTGCTCGTGGCGGCGGTCATCGTCACGATGGCCTCGATCGCCAACGACAACCTGCAGGACCTGAAGACCGGCCAGCTCGTCGACGCCACGCCGTGGCGCCAGCAGGCGGTGCTCGTGGTCGGCGTCGCGGTGGGTGCGGCCGTCGTCGCGCCGCTCCTGTCCCTGCTCTACGAGGCCTATGGCTTCGTCGGCTCGCTGCCGCGTGAAGGCATGGACGCCGCCAACGCCATGCCCGCGCCGCAGGCGGCGCTGACCTCGCAGATCGCCGCCGGCATCGTCCACGGCACCCTGCCGTGGCGGATGGTTCTGGTCGGCGCCGGGCTCGGCGCCGTGCTGGTCGCGGTCGAGGCGTGGCTGCGGCGGCGCGGGCTCACCTTCCCGGCGCTCACCGTCGGCATCGGCATGTACCTGCCGCTGTCGGT
The DNA here is from genome assembly GCF_008039465.1 of Methylobacterium sp. WL120. NCBI lineage: Bacteria > Pseudomonadati > Pseudomonadota > Alphaproteobacteria > Hyphomicrobiales > Methylobacteriaceae > Methylobacterium > Methylobacterium sp. WL120. Next base: position 16,492 of record NZ_VRUT01000036.1, read on the forward strand.
CGAGATGACCATCGCGGTGGGCGGCGTCCTCGGGTGGCTCGCCGAGCGGAGGCTGCGCCGGCGCGCCGAGGCGCAAGGGGATGACGCCGACAAGGCGACGGAGGCGGCGCGCCGCCGCGGCGTCCTGCTCGCCTCCGGCTTCCTCGTCGGCGAGAGCTTCGTCGGGGTGGTCCTGGCCGTCGCCGACACCCTGGCCGGCCGCAGCGCGGCGCTCGCCCTCGTCGGCCCGGACTTCGCCTCCTACGCGACGTGGATGGGACTGGCCGTCTTCGCCGGCGGCCTCGCCGTGTTCTACCGGCTGACCGCGCGGGCGCAGCCGGACGAAGCCGTCGCGTAGGCGCGTCCTCGAAGGTCTGGCGGAGGGGGCAGATGTCGTGGGCGAGTCCCCGCCGCTGCCCAGGTGCCGCGCGAAGGATCGTTTGACGACTTGCCCTCATCCGCGACCAGATCCTGAAGCGCTTCTGCTGCGTCCTCCTCCAGCCATCCTCGCTGCATCCGAGACCTGACCCCATCGGTCGTCGGGGTCAGGACGAAAACGTCCGCTCTCGCCCAGGCTTCGTCAGCCCGCCCGCGCTCCCGTTCGGTCCGAAACCGCACAGAACCAACCCCGGCGACCGAGGTTGCACCCGCATGGGCCGCACCTTCCGATCGGCGGCCGGGAGCTTGAAGCCGATGAAAGCCCTCGTCTGGCACGGAACGACCGACATCCGTTGCGACACGGTTCCCGATCCGACCATCGAGGACGGGCGCGACGCGATCATCAAGGTCACGAGTTGCGCGATCTGCGGCTCGGACCTGCATCTCTACGATCACTTCATGCCTGGCATGAAGGCGGGCGACATCATGGGCCACGAGACCATGGGCGAGGTGGTCGAGGTCGGGAAGGACAATTCCGCGCTCAAGGTCGGCGACCGGATCGTGGTGCCCTTCACGATCACCTGCGGCCAGTGCCCGCAATGCCGGCGCGGCAACTTCTCGGTCTGCGAGCGCACCAACCGCAACAAGCCGCTTGGCGACGCCGCCTTCGGCCACACCACGGCGGGCCTGTTCGGCTACACGCACCTGACCGGCGGCTATGCCGGCGGACAGGCCGAATACCTGCGGGTGCCCTTCGCCGACTCGACGCACATCAAGGTGCCGGACGGCATCCCCGACGAGCACCTGCTGTTCCTCTCCGACATCTTCCCGACGGGGTGGCAGGGCGCGGTCCAGTGCGACATCCAGGCGGAGGACACCGTGGCGATCTGGGGCTGCGGCACCGTCGGGCAGATGGCGATCCGCTCTGCGATCCTGCTCGGGGCCAAGCGCGTGATCGCTATCGACCGGGTGCCCGAGCGCCTCGAGATGGCGCGGGCGGGGGGCGCCGAGGTGCTCGATTACGACGCGGAGTCGAACATCGTCGCCCGGCTCAATGACATGACCGACGGACGCGGGCCGGAGAAGTGCATCGACGCCGTCGGGCTCGAAGCGCATGCGCTCGGCGCGGTCGACGCCGTCTACGACCGGGCGAAGCAGGCGATGATGCTGGAGACGGACCGCGCCCACGTCCTGCGCCAGATGATCATGGTCTGCCGGCCCGCCGGCATCCTCTCGGTGCCGGGCGTCTACGGCGGCCTGATCGACAAGTTTCCGATCGGCGCCCTGATGAACAAGGGCCTCACCGTCCGCACCGGGCAGACGCACGTGAAGCGCTGGACCGGCGACCTGTTGCGGCGGATCGAGGAAGGGCAGATCGACCCGTCCTTCGTCATCACCCATACGATCGGGCTGGAGGACGGCCCGGAGATGTATCGCACCTTCCGCGACAAGCAGGACGGCTGCATCAAGGTGGTGATCCGGCCATGAGCACGATGCGCCATCCCTACCCGACGCGCCCGGCGCCCGGTCGCGGCGCCCAGACCGGACACCAGGAACTCGCCCGCGGCCTCGGCTGGTTCTCGATCGGCCTCGGCCTCCTCGAACTCGCGGCGCCGCGGGGCCTGTGCCGCAACCTCGGCCTCGAAGGGCGCGAGACGTTGGTGCGCAGCTACGGCGTGCGCGAGGTCGCGACCGGCGTCGCCATCCTCATGAGCCACGACCCGACCCCGTGGATCCTCGGCCGCGTCGCGGGCGACGCCCTCGACCTCGCGACCCTGGCCCAGGGCTTCGACGGCGATCGCGAGCAGCGCGCCAACCTCGTCGCGGCAACAGCGGCGGTGGCCGGCGTGACCGTGCTCGATGTCGTCTGCGCCCAGGGGCTGATGGCCGACAAGCGCCTCTCCCCGCCCGGCCGCTACGATTACGGCGACCGGAGCGGCTTTCCGCGCCCACCGCGGGCGATGCGGGGCGCAGCCGCCGACTTCGAGACGCCGCCCGATTTCCGCGTCCCCGACGCGTTACGGCCATGGCGGGACGACGGCGCCGCCTGATAGCGGCAATCCGTAAATTACAGTGATTTGCCGGCAAGCGACACGCCCGGCCGACGGCTGTCCGCCGGGCCGCACGGTTACCCCTCAACGGCGATCGCTTCCGAAGCGAAAGGCGCAAGGCACATGGTCCAACAGGTTTCGGTCGGGGCCATCGCGCGCGTCGGCGAGGCCGCCGGGGACGGTAGCCACGCGCTCCTGCCCGATCTCGCCTATCGCCGGGTGGTGATGGTCAACGTCGTGTTCGTCGGCGCACCCGACGTGGGCGACCGCGGATGGGTGCTGGTCGACGCCGGCATCCCCGGCGGCAAGGGCCTGATCAAGGGCACGGCCGAGGCACGCTTCGGCGCCGGCGCCCGCCCGGCGGCGATCGTGCTGACGCACGGGCACTTCGACCATGTCGGCGTGCTGGAGGACCTCGCCGAAGAGTGGGACGTGCCGATCTACGCTCACGCTGCGGAGCGGCCTTATCTCGACGGCAGCGCCTCATATCCAAGCCCCGACCCTACGGTCGGCGGCGGGGCGCTCGCGCTGCTGTCGCCGCTCTACCCGACGAAACCGGTCGACGTGGGCGCACGCCTCGTCATCCTGCCGGCGGACGGGACGGTGCCGCCGATGCCGGGCTGGCGCTGGATCCACACGCCGGGCCACAGCCCGGGCCACGTCTCGCTCTGGCGCGAGGCCGACGGGTCGCTGATCGCCGGCGACGCCTTCGTGACAACGGCGCAGGAATCCATCTACGCGGTCGCGCTGCAGGAGCCCGAGTTCCACGGCCCGCCGATGTACCTGACCATCGACTGGTCCGCCGCCGCCGCCTCGGTCCGCCGCCTCGCCGCGCTCCGGCCCGAGCGCGTCGTCACAGGCCACGGCCGGCCGCTGGAAGGCGCAGAGATGCGTCGCGGCCTCGACGCCCTGGCGCAAGACTTCGAAGCCGTCGCAGTCCCGGACCACGGCCGCTACGTCGCCCACCCGGCCCAGGCCGAAGACGGCTCGGCCTATCGCGAACCGTGATCGAGCGCCCGTCTTCCCTCCCTCGAAGAGTGGGGAGGGAGGGGAAGCGGTCTTTCAACACGCGACACCGCTCCTCGCATGCGCATCCGCGAGGCCGCATGCACCCCTCAAAGGGCCGAGCGCGCAAGCAGGTAGACGACCGCCGCCGCCAGGGTGAGGGAGACGAGCTTCCAGAACAGCACCGGGTCGCGCTCCAGAAGGGCCGTCCGCCGGAGGCCGGGCAGCGACGGGTTCGGGTGGCGCAGGTCTTGGACGAAGGCGGAGAGCACCTCGTAGCGCTGGGCCGGATTGGGGTGCACCGCCTTGCGCAGGGCCGCGTCGACGTAGGCGGGTAGACCGGTGCGCGCCGCGGCGAGGGAGACGTAATGCAGGCGTTGGGCGCGGGCCGCGCTGAAGGCCCGCGTCGCCTCCGCGCCGTAGGGCAGGCGTCCCGTGAGCATCTGGTAGGCGATCACGCCGAGCGAGAAGATGTCCGATTGCGGCGTGGCGGGCCGTCCCGCGAGGCATTCCGGCGCCGTGTACTGCACGGTGCCCTGCACCGTCTCGTCGACGGTCGGGTCGTCCTCGGCGAGCCCGGCGATCCGTGTGGAGCCGAAGTCGATGATCTGGACGGTGCCGGCGGCGTCGACCAGGACGTTGTGGGGCCGCAGGTCCCGATGCACCATCTCGCGCCGGTGGAAGGCGCGAAGGCCCACCACGACCTGCTCGACGAGGCGCCGGACCTCCTCGAGCTCCGGCTCGGGATTGTCGCGCATCCACTGGGCGAGCGTCCGGCCCTCGACATAGTCCATCACCGTGTAGAGGTGGCTGCGCCGCCGGGTCCGGGGCGGGGCGCTCAGAACGTGCGGGCTGTCGATACGCCGCGCGACCCATTCCTCCATCATCAACCGCTGTAGGCCGGCCGGATCCGCATGCAGGTCCGTCGAGGGCACCTTGAGGGCGACCGTGAGCCCGGTCTCCCCGTCGACCGCCAGGTAGACGTGGCTGCGGTGGCTCGCATGCAGGGTACGCAGCACGCGGTAGCCGTCGAAGGTGGTCGGCGGGTCGAGGAGGGGGGCCGGCGGCAGGTCGTCGGCCCGGCCCGACATCTCGTCCAGCTCGCCGTCGGGGACGGCGTCGACGCGCACGATCTGGACGGTGAGGTTGTCGCCGCTGCCGTTCTCGTAGGCCCGCCGGACGATCTCCCGGGCGGCGCGATCGAGGTCGTCGCCGTGCTGCGCGATCTCGGCGACGATCGCCTCCGGCCGCACGTGCTCGTGCACCCCGTCCGTCGTCAGGACGAAGACGTCCCCACCCTCGATCACGACCGTGTGGTGGTCGATCTCCACGTGCGCGGCGGCGCCGAGGGCGCGGCCGAGGTAGGATTCCTCGGCGGAGAGGACGACGCGGTGGTCCTCGGTGAGCGCTTCGAGCGAGCGCCGCACGACCCGGGAGATGCGGGCGTCGCCGACGTGGAAGATGTGCGCGGTGCGCGACCTCAGGATCAGGGCGCTGAAGGTGGTGACGTAGCCGCGGTCGCGCGCGCCCTCGGGGTCGTGCAGCTGCCGGTTGCGCCGGGTCTCGGCATGGAGCCACGAATTCGTCGCGGCGATGACCCGGCTCGCCGCCGTCTTCACCGACCAGGTGTCCGGGGTGTCGTAATAGTCGGACAGGAAGCTCCGGACCGCCGTCTCGCTCGCGACGTGGCTGACCGGGCTGCTGCCGATCCCGTCGGCGATGGCGATCGCGCCGCCCCTGAGGGCCAGCGCGGCGCGCCCGGGGACGAGCGCGCCGTGGAAGTCCTGGTTGGTCTCCTTGCGCCCGCGCTCGCTGTGCTGGCCGAGGGAGAGGGTCAGGGACGAAGGCATCGGCGGATCCCGGCGGTCGGGCCCGGCGCCCTGCGGCGCGAGGCCCGACCGGTCGAGCCGGCGATCAGGCCGCGAGGCGGCGCTCCGCCTGGACGACGGTCCGCTTCGGGGCCGTCCGGACGTGGGTGGTGTAGAGGGTCAGGCCGGTGAAGGCGAGGCCGCCGACGAGATTGCCGAGCACGGTCGGGATCTCGTTCCAGAAGAAGTAGTCGCCGACCGAGAACTGGCCGCCCATGAGCAGGCCGAAGGGGAACAGGAACATGTTCACCACTGAGTGCTCGAAGGTCATGTAGAAGAACAGCATGATCGGCATCCACATGGCGATCACCTTGCCGCTGACGGTGGTCGAGATCATCGCGCCGACGACGCCGGTGGAGACCATCCAGTTGCACAGCATGCCGCGGATGAAGATCGTGAACCAGCCGCCGGTGCCGTGCGCGGCATAGCCGACGGTGCGGCGCTCGCCGATGTGGGCGATGAACTCGCCGACCTTGTCGGCCGGCGCGGTGAACCCGAAGGTGAACACGAAGCCCATCATGAGCGCCACGGTCAGCGCGCCGAGGAAGTTGCCGATGAAGACGAGGCCCCAGTTGCGCAGCACGCCCCCCCAGGTCACGCCCGGCCGGCCGTCGAGGAGCGCCAGGGGCGCCAGCACGAACACGCCGGTGAGCAGGTCGAAGCCGAGCAGGTAGAGCATGCAGAAGCCGACCGGGAACAGGGCGGCGCCGAGGATGGGGATGCCGGTCTGCTGCGTGATGGTGACGGCGAAGACCGCGGCGAGCGCCAGGATCGCGCCAGCCATGTAGGCGCGAATGATGGTGTCGCGGGTCGACATGAAGATCTTGGATTCGCCTGCGTCCACCATCTTGGTGACGAACTCAGCAGGGGCGAGATAGGCCATCTTGGTCCTCTTACGATTCGGGCTTCTGCAAAGCTCGCCGGACTGCGCGGCCCTTGGCCCCTCGTCCGGCCACGCTTCATTGCGCGGCCTGCACCAGGAGATGTGCGCGAAGCCGGCACACCACCTGTCAGCAAACCCGAAGCAAGACCTGGGCCGATCGGAAACGCGTTACCTTCGCGGATCGCGCCTGCGGCGATGGTTCGTTTCGGACCTTCGAATGGCGGGGTCGCACCCTCTCAGGCGCGAGAAGGCGTGCTCGCTGGCGGAGCTGCAGGATCACACGCGCGTCGCCCCTCCAACTGGAGGCCGGCGCCCGGTCAGGGCCGAGCGGCCTGCAGGCCCGGCACCGCCGCGAGGAGCGAGCGGGTGTAGGCATGATCCGGCTGGCGAAAGAGGTCGGTCGTGGGGCGCATCTCCACGATGGCGCCGCGATGCATCACGGCGATGCGGTCGCAGATCTTGGCGGCGACGCGCAGGTCGTGGGTGATGAACAGCATCGCGAGGTTCAGGCGCTGCTTGAGGTCTTCCAGCAGGTCGAGCACCTGCGCCTGGACCGAGACGTCGAGGGCCGAGACCGCCTCGTCCGCCACGAGCACGTCGGGCTCCATGGCGAGCGCCCGGGCGATGCCGATGCGCTGGCGCTGGCCGCCTGAGAAGGCGTTGGGGTAGCGCTCGGCCGCGCTCGCCGAGAGGCCGACGAGGTCGAGGAGCTCGCGCGCCCGGGCGCGCGCCTCGCGCCGGGGCGTGCCGTGCGCGATCGGGCCGGCGGTGATGATCTGCTCGACGGTGCGGCGCGGGTTCAGGGACGCGAACGGGTCCTGGAAGATCATCTGGATGCGTCGCCGCTCGTCGCGCAGGGCGCGCGGCGCCAGCGCCGTGTAGTCGAGGCTGCCGAGGCGCACCGTGCCCCGGTCCGGCTCGATCAGCCGGATCGCGAGGCGGGCGGTGGTGGACTTGCCCGATCCGGATTCGCCGACGAGGCCGAGGGTCTCCCCGCGTCGGACCTCGAAGCCCACCTCCTTCACCGCCGCGACCACGCGCGGCTTGCCGAACAGGCCGCCCCGCGTCGCGTAGGTCTTGGTCAGGCCGATGGCCGAGAGCGCCAGCGGCGCGTCCGCGCGGGAAGCGCGGGCCGGCGGCACCAGGCTCGGCACCGCCGCGAGCAGGGCCTGGGTGTAGGGGTGCTGCGGATGCTGAAGGACGGTCTCGGCGCTGCCCTGCTCCACCAGTCGCCCGCGCTGGAGCACGGCGACATGGTCGGCGATGTCGGCCACCACGCCGAAATCGTGGGTGATGAACAGGACGCTCATGCCGCGCCGCCGCTGCAGGTCGCGGATCAGCTTGAGGATCTGGGCCTGGGTGGTGACGTCGAGCGCCGTGGTCGGCTCGTCGGCGACGAGGATCGAGGGTTCGAGGGCGAGCGCCATGGCGATCATCGCGCGCTGGCGCTGGCCGCCGGAGAGCTGGTGCGGGTAGGCGCGCACGATCTGGCCCGGATCGGGCAGGCCGACCTCGGTGGCGAGCGCGACGGCCCGGTTCCTGCGCTCGGCCGGCGTGAGGAGGCCGTGCGCCTCGAACATCTCGGCGATCTGGTCGCCGATGCGCATGACCGGGTTGAGGGCGGTCATCGGCTCCTGGAACACCATGGCGATGCGGCGACCGCGCAAGGCACGCCAGCCGCGCTCTTCCAGGGTCAGGAGGTCCCGCCCCTCGAACAGGATCTGCCCGCCGACCGGCTTCAGCGCGCGAGGCAGGAGGCCGGTGAGCGCGTAGGCGCTCATCGACTTGCCCGAGCCCGACTCGCCGACGACGCAGAGGATCTTGCCCGGCATCAGGTCGAGGGAGAGGTCTTCGACGGCATGGGGACGGTCCGAGCCCTTCGGCAGCGCCAGGGTGAGATTCCGGATGCGGACGACGGGCTCGTTCATGCTTAGGCTCCCTTGAGGGCTTCGCGCCGGGCGAGCACCGCCGGCCCGGTCTCGGCGAGGTCCCAGTACAGGCCCGCCATCAGCATCAGGGCCTCGCGCGAAGGCGGCCCGAGCAGGTGCTCGTCGGGGCCGTGCTGGAGGCAGGCCGGGTAGGAATGCGGCACCCACAGGGTCGGCAGGCCGAGGATCTCCGAGAAGGCGTCGTTGGGCAGCGAGCCGCCGAGGTTCGGCAGCAGGGCCGGACGCTTGCCCGTGCTCTCGGCGATCGAAGCCAGTACCCAGTCGACCCACGGGTCCTCGACGGGGAGCCGGGTGGCGCGGAACACCTCCGTGCGGGCGGCGCGGACCTCGACCATGGGGTAGCCGTGGGCGTCGAGGTGGGCGCGCAGGGCCGGCAGGATGCCCTCCCAGTCGGTGCCGACGACGAAGCGCAACTGCAGCGTCGCCTTGGCGGTGGGCGGCACGGCGTTGAGCGGCCCGTCCGGGTCGCCGGTCTTGAAGGCCAGCACCTCGAGGGTGTTCCAGCCGAACACGCGCTCGGCCGCGGACAGCCCCGGCTCGCCCCAATCGGCGTCGATCGCCGGCGCGGTCGGGTCGGTGCCCACCGCGATGTCGGCGAGCGCCGCGCGGACGTTGTCGGGGATCGCGGGCGGGCGCAGGGCGTCGAGGAGGATCTTGCCGCGCCCGTCAACGAGGGTGGCGATGGCGTTGGCCAGCACCGTGCCGGGGTTGCGCAGCAGCCCGCCCCAGTTGCCGGAATGGTGGCTGCCCTCGCGCAGGTCCAGCAGCATCTCGAAGGTGTAGCCGCCGCGCGAGCCGAGGAAGACCGTCGGCCGCTCGGCGCTGACGCGGGGACCGTCCGAGGCGATGAGCACGTCGGCCTTGAGCGCTTCGGCCTCGGCGCGGCAAAGGTCGCGCAGTCCCGGCGAGCCGGATTCCTCGCCCATCTCGATCAGCAGCTTGGTGTTGAAGCCGAGCCGCCCCTCGCGCGCCGCCATCACCGCCGCCAGCGCGCCGAGGTTGAGGATATGCTGGCCCTTGTTGTCGGCGGTGCCGCGGCCGTACCAGCGCTCGCCCTCGATGGTGATCGTCCAGGGGGCGAGGCCTTCGCGCCACTGCTCGGGGTAGCCGCGCACGGTGTCGCCGTGTCCGTAGATCAGCACGGTGGGCAGCGCGTCGCCCTCGTGGCGCTCGGCGATCAGGAACGGGCCGTGGACGCCGTCCGGGTTGTCGAGGATGCGGCTGGTGAAGCCGAGCGGCGCGATCCGCGGCACCAGGAAGTCGGCGAGATAGGCCTTCAGCTTCGGCAGCTGCCCCGAGGTCTGGCTCTCGGTCTGGCGGGCGACGGCGTCCTGCAGCACGCTGAGGAAGCCGCCCTCGTCGTAGTGGCGCGCGGCGCGCGCGATCGCGTTGTGTCGGGACATGGGCTCACTCGATCTCGGTGCAGTGGGGTTTTCTGCGGGGCAGGGGCGGCTCAGCGCCGCCCCTCGGGGGCGGTGACGTCGCGGATGCCGTCGCCGAGCAGGTTGATCGCCAGGACGAGGACCAGGAGCGCGACGCCCGGAATGGTGATGACCCAGGGCTGGAAGAACATGTACGGCTTGCCCTCGGCGATCATCAGGCCCCAGGACGGCAGCGGCGGCTGCACGCCGAGGCCCAGGAAAGACAGGGCGGCCTCGAGCAGGATGGCGTGCGCCATCTCCAGGGTCGCCACCACGATGAGCGCATTGAGGATGTTCGGCAGCACCTCCTGAAACAGGATGCGGGCCGGGGAGAAGCCCGTGGCGCGGGCCGCGGCGATGAAGTCCTGGTCGCGGATCTGCCGGGTCGCCGCGCGGGTGACCACGGCGAAGCGGTCCCAGAGCAGGAAGCCGAGCACCAGCACCACCACCTTCAGCGAGCCGCCGACGAGGGAGGCCATGGCGAGCGCCACCAGCACCACCGGCATCGCCAGCCGCGTGGTGACGACGTAGCTCACCACCGCGTCGACCCGGCCGCCGAAATAGCCGGCACAGATGCCGAGCGTCGTGCCGATCACGCCCGAGATGGCCGCCGCTGCGATCCCGATCAGCAGGGAAATCTGGCTGCCGTAGATCAGGCGGCTGAGGTAGTCGCGCCCAAGCTTGTCGGTGCCGAGCACGTGGTCCCACGTGCCCTTCGCCTGCCAGATCGGCGGGATCAGGCGCCGGGAGACGTCCTGGGCGTAGGGATCGTGGGGCGCGATCAGCGGGGCGGCGAGCGCGCAGAGCAGGATGGTCCCGAGGATGCCGGCACCGATCACGAAGCCGCCGTGGCGGAGCCCGCGCCGGAGCGCCAGGGCGGTGGGCGAGCGGGCGGCGGGGAGCGCCGCCGGCCTGTCGGACGAGAGGGCCGTCGGCGTCTCGGGCAAGCCGGCCGCGATGGGGGAGGCGGATGGCTGGAGGGTCATTGGCGCAGCCGGGGATCGAGGAAGGCGTTGAGGAGGTCGGCGGCCAGCGTCAGGGCGATGTAGATCATCGCCAGGACCAGCACGATCGCCTGCACCACCGGGAAGTCGTTGCGGGCGATGGATTCCCAGGCGAGCTGGCCAAGCCCCTGGAGCGAGAACACCGCCTCGATCACGATCGAGCCGCCGAGCATGAAGCCGAACTGCACGGCGGCCAGCGCGATCACCGGGATGACGGCGTTGCGAAGCGCATGCCGGATCAGAATCTTGCGCGGTGGCAGGCCCTTGGCGCGGGCGGTGCGGACGTAGTCCGAGGCCAGGACCTCCAGCATGCCGTTGCGGGTCAGCCGCATCACCGCCGGCATGGCGTAGTAGCCGAGCGCGATCGCCGGCAGAACGAAGTGCTTCCAGGTCGTGTTGCCGGAGACCGGCAGCCAGCGCAGGTTCACCGAGAAGATCATGATCAGGGTCAGGCCGAACCAGAAGCTCGGCATGGCCTGGCCCAGCACTGAGACCGAGAGGGCGGCCCGGTCGATCCAGGTGTCGCGCCGGACCGCGGCCAGCACCCCAAGAGGGATGGCCACGAAGAGCGCCACGGCCAGCGCCACCACGCCGAGGAACAGGGTGATCGGCAGGCGGGCGGCGAGCAGGTCGATCACGCTCTCGCGGAAGTAGAACGAGTTGCCGAAATCGAGCCGGATCGCTTTGGCCCCCCAGGCGAAGAACTGCGCGAGAAGGGGCTGGTTGAGCCCGTACTGGACCCGGATAGCCTCCACCTGCACGGAGGTCGCCTCCGGCCCCGCGATGGCAGTGGCGAGGTCGCCCGACAGGTGCAGGAGCATGAAGCTCGCCACCGACACCGTCACGGCGACCGCCAGCGCCACCAGACTTCGTTGGATCATGAATCGCAGCATGGCCCGGCTCCCTAGTTCGGTCGGCGGTCGGTCGGCTTCAGGCGCCGGCCGTCACTTCCACTGCGCCGCGTAGAAGCGCGGCAGCTCGTCGGGCTGCGCCGTGAAGGTCAGGTCCGACGTGAAGGCGTAGTTCGTCGAGTACGAGAACAGCGGCAGGGAGTAGGCCTGGCCGGCGATGCGCTTGAGCGCTTCGGCGTACTTGACCTTCCGCACGGCCGGGTCGGTCGCCCCGTCCCCGGCCTGGAGGGCCGCGATAGTCTCGGGGTCCTTGGTCAGGTCCTCGTCGCCGCCGCGGAAGTAGACGCCCGTGAAGGCCGAGACGTCGAGTACGGAGAACGACCCCCAGGTCTGGAACGCGATCGAGACCTTGCCGCCCCGGATGAGGTCGCGGAGCGCCGCGTAGCGCAGGTAGTTCAGCCGGGCGGTGATGCCGACGGCGCGCAGGTAGCCGATCACGGCCTCGGCGTAGTCGCGCTCGCGGTAAGCGCCGAGGTCGATCTCGAAGCCGTTCGGGTAGCCCGCCTCCTTGAGAAGCGCCTTGGCCTTGACCGGATCGTAACTGTAACGCGGCACGCCCTCGTCGGTGCAGCCGAACTGGTCGATGAAGCAGGCCGCGTTCATCACCCGGCTCCCGCCACGCACGAGGTTGTCCACCATGGCCTTGCGGTCGATGGCGTACGAGATCGCCTGCCGGACGCGGGGATCCTTCAGAGGCGAGTTCTCCTTGGCTCGGCCGAGGGTGTCGAACTGCAGGAACCCGACCCGCATGGTCTCGGCGCTGAGAACGGAGACGTTGGGGGCGCCCTTCAGCTGGTCGGCCTGATCGCTCGGCACGCGCCAGATCCAGTCGATTCCGCCGGTAACGAGCTCGGCCATGCGGCTATCGGCGTCGGGGATAACGCGGAACTCGAGCTTGCCGATCTTGGCCGCGCCGATCGGGCTGCCAGGCCAATACTTGGCGAAGCGCTCCATCTTCACGCCGCGGCCGTTCTCGACCGCGGTGATGCGGTAGGGGCCGGTGCCGACGGGCGCCTTGGCGAAGCCGTCGAGGCCGACCTTCTTGAAGTAGGCCGCCGGGAAGATCGGTGTCGGGCCGGCGAGGTATTCGAGCGCGGCCGGGAAGGGGGCCTTCAAATGGATGCGGACGGTGTGGGCGTCGACGACCTCCGTCGACTTCATCCAGTCGACGTTCTGCTTCGTCACCGTGCGGGCTTCCGGCGTCAGCACGTAGTTGAAGGTGAAGGCCACGTCTTCCGGGCCGAAGGCGTCGCCGTTGTGGAAGGTCACGCCCTCGCGCAGGGTCAGCTCGAGGGTGACGGGATCGACCCATTTCCAGGCGGTGGCCAGCATCGGCTGGTAGGTGCCGGTCTTCGGGTCGCGGTAGATCAGGGTGTCCCAGACGTTGCGGGCCAGGATGACGCCCTCGCGGGCGCTGTTGTGATACGGGCTGACGTTTTCCGGCTCGGTGTCGGAGGCGTAGACCAGGGTGTCGTTCGCCTTGCCGGCGAGCGCCGGGACGCTGGCGGCCAACATCAGCAGGGTGAGCGCGGCGCGTGCCGTGGAGCGGTGTGTCGTCATGATCCTGCTCGCCATGATGTCGGTCCTTCTCACCCGTCCGCACGGCCAGCATCGTACCGCCCGCATCGACCTGCCGCTTTTTTCGTCGTGCCATGGTGTTGTGCAATTGGCATCGCAACAAGTAGAATTTCGTGATTGCTGCCGTGCCGTTTCGGCAATCGACAGGTTTCCATGAACGTTTCGGGCCTTCGCTACGTCTTGGCCGTCGCCAGAACCGGGTCGATCGCCGCGGCCTCCACGCACTTGAACATCGCAGCCTCGGCGATCAGCCGGCAGATCTCCAATCTCGAGAGCGAACTCGACTGCGTCCTCTTCGAGCGTCGCCCGCGCGGCATGGTGCTCAGCCCGGCCGGGGAGCTGCTGGCGGAACACGCGCGCCAGACCCTGCTGCGGGCCGAGCAGGTCGCAGCCGACATCCAGGAATTGCAGGGCCTGGCGCGCGGCTTCATCCGGGTCGCCACCTCGGAGGGTTTCGCCCTCGACCTGCTGCCGAACGCGATCGCGGGGTTCCACGCCGCCCATCCGGGCATCCGCTTCGAGGTGCAGATGCTGCCCCCCGCCCAGGTCACGCACGTGGTGGCGGCGGGCGACGCCGACATCGGCATCACCTTCGCGCTCGCGCCCTCGAGCCTGGTCGCGGTCGCCTACGACAACGCCGTCGAGATGGTGGCGCTCAGTGCCCCCGATCACCCCCTGGCGCGCCGACCCGCGATCCGGCTCGCGGACCTGAAGCCCTACCCGATCGCGGTGCCGACCCTCGACACCACGGCTCGCCGGGTCTTCGACGCGGCCTGCCTCGCCGAGGGCATCACCATCGAGCCGACGCTCACGGCCAACATCCTCTCCGCCCTGCTGCCCTTCGTTCGGCGGACGAAGGGGTTGGCGCTGATGTCGGCCCTCACGGTGCAGACGCCGGTGCGCCTCGGCGAGCTCGTCTGCATCCCGGTGCACGCGCGGATGAGCCTGATGCGCGGCATCCAGGTCCAAGTGATGCGCGACCGCAAGCTGCCGCACGCTGTCCAAGCCTTCTTGCGGCAGCTGGTGGCGGCGCTGCCGCCGACGGAGTCCGGCGGCTTCTGACGCGGCTCAGCCGTTTCGGAAGGTGTAGCTGTAGCCGTTGAGCGCGGGCGCTCCGCCGAGATGGGCGTAGAGCACCTTCGAGCCCTTCGGGAAGAAGCCCTTCTGCACGAGGTCGATCATGCCCTGCATCGACTTCCCCTCGTAGACGGGGTCGGTGATCATGCCCTCGAGCCGGGCCGAGAGGCGGATCGCCTCGACCGTCTCCTTCGAGGGCACGCCATAGACCGGGTAGGCGTAGTCCTCGTTGAGCACGATGTCGTCTTCGGTGATCGCCCGCGCGCCGACGAGCTCGGCGGTGTTCCTGGCGATCTCCAGGACCTGCGCCTTGGTCTGGGCCGGGGTGCAGGAGGCGTCGATGCCGATCACGTTGCGGGCGCGCCCGTCGGCGGAGAAGCCCACCACCATGCCGGCATGGGTCGAGCCGGTGACGGTGCAGACCACGATGTAGTCGAAGTGCAGGCCCATCTCGGCCTCCTGGGCGCGGACCTCCTCGGCGAAGCCGACGTAGCCGAGCCCGCCGAACTTGTGCACCGAGGCGCCGGCGGGGATCGCGTAGGGCTTGCCGCCCTTGGCCTTCACGTCCTCCAGGGCCTTCGTCCAGCTCTCGCGGATGCCGATGTCGAAGCCGTCGTCGACGAGCTGCGTCTCCGCGCCCATGATGCGGGACAGCATGATGTTGCCGACCCGGTCGTAGACCGCGTCCTCGTGCGGGACCCAGGCCTCCTGGATCAGCCGGCACTTCATGCCGATCTTGGCGGCGACCGCCGCGACCATGCGGGTGTGGTTCGACTGCACGCCGCCGATCGAGACCAGGGTGTCGGCCCCGCTGGCGATGGCGTCGGGCACGATGTACTCGAGCTTGCGCAGCTTGTTGCCGCCGTAGGCGAGGCCCGAATTGCAATCCTCGCGCTTGGCGTAGATCAGCACGTCGCCGCCGAGATGGGCCGTCAGCCGCGGCAGGTGCTCGATCGGGCTCGGGCCGAAGGTCAGGGGATAGCGCTCGAACTTCGACAGCATCTTCGCGGGTCCTTCGTGGGTCAGCCCGGAAAAGCTAGCAAAGTCGGGGCGGAAGGTGCTCTCGAAATGCGCCTTCGTTCTCGCTGCGATGAGACGCCTAGTGTTCCTGGCCGCGGGATCCTTGCGTCATCGCCCCCTGGAACGGAAGGATCGTTCATGGACGCTGGGTGCGGGCGACCAAGCTGGGAGATTCGCCGCCGGCTTCAGGCAGGCGGCCGCATGTGCGATGCCGTCCGGGCCCGGTGGACGAGCACGGCCGCACGGCCGCCGACCCGTCCCCGGCCGGCCGGCTCGGCGCGACGGCCCGGTCCGCCCGAGCCGATTCCCGTTACAGGAGACCGTCCGCATGAGCGCCGCCGGCACGCCCCCGCTCGATCTCCCCGACGCCGTGCGGGACGGCAGGCCCACGGTCTGGCGCAACCCGCGCCTGGGCCGCGCCGCCGAGATCCTGCCGGGCCTGGCCTTCGGCCTCGCCGAGGTCGAGGCGGCCGAGGCGCGCTGGCGCCGCTTCGATCCGCTCCTCGCCCGGCTGTTTCCCGAACTCGCGACCGGCCGGATCGATTCGGCCCTCCTGCCGCTCTCCGCCGACCTGGCCGCCCTGGTGTCGGGACGCCCGGGGGCCGCGGCCTGGGTGAAGGCCGACCACGATCTGCCGATCACCGGCTGCATCAAGGCGCGGGGCGGCGTCTACGAGGTGCTGGTCGAGGCCGAGCGGCTCGGCCTCGCCGCGGGCTGGCTCTCGGGCGCGTCCTCCTATGCCCGCCTCGCCGACCCGGATGTCCGGGCGGCCTTCGGCGTCCACACGATCGCGGTGGGAAGCACCGGCAACCTCGGGTTCAGCGTCGGGGTGATCGGCCGCGCCCTCGGCTTCCAGGTCGAGGTGCACATGTCCCACGACGCCAAGGCGTGGAAGAAGCGCCGCCTGCGCGACCTCGGCGCCCGGGTGGTGGAGCATGCGGGCGATTACGGCAGCGCCGTCGCCGCCGCGCGGATCGCCTTCGAGGGCCGCGCCGACGCGCACTTCGTCGATGACGAGAGCTCGGTGGACCTGTTCCTCGGCTACGCGGCGGCGGCCTTCGACCTGCGGCGCCAGCTCGACGCGGCGGGCGTGAGCGTGGACGCGGCCCATCCCTTGTGCGTCTACCTCCCCTGCGGCGTCGGCGGCGCCCCGGGCGGCGTCACCCTCGGCCTGAAACTGCTCTACGGAGACGCCGTGCGCTGCGTCTTCGTCGAGCCCGTCGCCGCGCCCTGCATGCTCGTGCAGCTCGCCGCAGGCCCGGCGCGGTCGGTGAGCGTCTACGAGGTCGGGCTCGACAACCGGACCGCGGCGGACGGCCTGGCCGTGGCCACGGCCTCGATGCTGGTGGCCGGCACCGTCGGGGGCCTCGTCGAGGCCGTGGTGACGGTGGGCGACGCCGACCTGTTCACCTGGCTGCGCGATCTCTGGGACCGGGCGGGCTTGCGCCTCGAGCCGTCCCCGCGCGCCGGGGCGAAGGCGATGCCGCCGAAAACGAGAATTGTTTAACGTGTGAGAAAGCGG
>NZ_VRUT01000370.1:0-749 GCF_008039465.1 Methylobacterium sp. WL120
CCATCCGGCCGGGCTTGGCGCGGGCGGCCGGCGCGTCGTCGCCCGGCAGCGTCATGGTCGGGACCGGCGAGATCGGGGCCGCCTCGGCTTGCGCCTCGCGCTGGGCCGCCGGGGGCGGCGTGTCCGGCCGCACCACGACGGTGCGGACCTTGCGGGGCTGGCCGAACGCGTCGAACGAGGCCGAGCCCGGGGTGACGTTGGCGGTCTCGCCGCGATCCTGCGCCGAGCGCTCCTGGCCCTGCGCCGCGCGGGCGGCCTGGGCCACGTCGAGGGGCTGCTCCTCGCGGTTGACGATGCGGATCTGGCTGTCCTTGGCCTTGGGCTCGTAGATCTGGCGGTTCTGGTCCGGGATCTCGACGCCGTCGGCGACCTTCGGCGCGACCTTCACCGGCGAGGTGTCGGCCTGGACCACCGGGACGCCGCCGCCGCCGTCGCCGTGCCGCAGGGTCTTGTAGGTCACCGCGCCGGTGACGGCGACGAGGACGACGGCGACGCCCGCGCCGACCTTGACCAGGCGGTTGCGCGGCTTCACCCGCTTGAGGCTGCGCTGGTCGTAGGCCTCGGCGTCGCCCGCCTCGTTCTGGTAGGCCTCGGCTTCGGCGTAGCGCGCCTGCTGCTCGGACCCGTGATCGACGGAGGCGAGGTACTGGTCGAAGGCGTCGGCCGGGGCGTTGCGCTGCGGCTCGGCGTAGGCGGCGGCCGCGGGCGCGAAGCTCGGCTCCTGGCGGCCGCGTTGGGCGGCGCCCTGC
>NZ_VRUT01000371.1:0-722 GCF_008039465.1 Methylobacterium sp. WL120
CACGACGGCAACCTGCTCGACCTGTCGAGCCTCGCCCGGATCGTTCAGGCCGTGCAGCCGGACGAGGTCTACAACCTGGCCGCGCAGTCGTTCGTCACCGCCTCGTGGCAGCAGCCGCTGCTCACCGGCCAGATCACGGGCCTGGGTGCCGTCAACCTGCTCGAATGCGTACGGACGCTGAAACCCGATGCGCGCTACTATCAGGCCTCGTCGTCGGAGATGTTCGGCCTGATCCAGGAGCAGGTGCAGAGCGAGGCGACGCCGTTCTATCCGCGCTCGCCCTACGGCGTGGCCAAGCTCTACGCGCACTGGATGACGATCAACTACCGCGAGAGCTTCAAGCTGCACGCCTCGAACGGCATCCTGTTCAACCACGAGAGCCCGCTGCGCGGGGTCGAGTTCGTGACCCGCAAGGTCACGGACGGGGTCGCGCGGATCAAGCTCGGGCTCGCCTCCGAGCTGCGCCTGGGCAACATCGACGCCAAGCGCGATTGGGGCCACGCCAAGGACTACACCCGGGCGATGTGGATGATGCTGCAGCAGGAGAAGCCGGACGACTTCGTGATCGCCACCGGGCGGACGACGACGGTACGCGACATGTGCGCGCTTGCGTTCTCTCACGTCGGCCTGCTGATGGACGATCACCTGATCATCGACGAGAAGCTGTACCGGCCGGCCGAGGTCGAGGTGCTGCTCGGCAACCCGGCCAAGGCGGAAGCCGC
>NZ_VRUT01000372.1:0-722 GCF_008039465.1 Methylobacterium sp. WL120
GCAGCGCACGGCGCGCTTCGCATCGCCCCCCGCTCCCAGCGCGGCGCCGACGCGGCGCTCGACCGCGTGGATGAAGGCCAGCACCTCCGGCTCGATGCGGATGCCGGTCTCAACCCGGCTCGACAGGCAGGGGGCGGAGGGCAAGTCCGCCACCGCGCCGAGGCCGAGGTCGCGGCTCAGGCGCCGCACCGCCGCCTTGTCGAGGCCGGCCTCGACGTAGGGATGGCGGACGCCGTGCTCGGCCGCGGCGTCGAGGCCGGGGCGGTACTCGCCGAGGTCGTCGAGGTTGGCGCCCGAAGCCATCGTCCGGTCGGTGACGCGGGCAATCGCGCCGTAGAGGTTGGTCTTGCAGAAGAAGCAGCGGTTCACCGGGTTGGCGCGGTAGGCGGGATCGGAGAACTCGCCGGCCTCGATCACCCGCAGGCTCCAGCCGGCGCGCGCCGCCTCGGCGCGGACGCGGGCGGTGGCCTCCGCCGGCACGGCGGGAGAGGCGGCATGCACCATCAGCGCGGCGTCGGGGCCGAGGACGCGGTGGGCGAGCGCCGCCAGCGTCACGCTGTCGACGCCGCCGCTCACCGCCACGGCGACGGAACCGATCTCCACGAGGACGGCCTCGAGCCGGATGGGGGGCGAACTCACGATTTCGGCTCCGGGGTGTCGAGGGCGAGCCGCTCGGCCTCGCGGCGCAGGGCGGTCCGGGCGGCGTGGCCGCCCTCCGCGCG
>NZ_VRUT01000373.1:0-708 GCF_008039465.1 Methylobacterium sp. WL120
CCCGCGCGCCGGCCTCGGCCAGCGCCTGCGCGGTCGCCGCCCCGAGCCCGGAGGCTCCGCCCGTGACGATCGCCGAGAGACCCTGGATCTGCATGTCCCGCTTCCCGCCGGAGGACCGCGTGCGCGACGCGACGCCCGATGTCTAGCGGATCGGACGGCGGGTGGAAGGGGGCGGTGCGAACGGACGGGGCTTGCGCGACGCGCACTGCCCTCTGAAGGGGCTACCGTCTTTCGCCATTTCGCTGCGGCCTCTGATGACGCGCGGGTCCCCCTCTCCCCGCACGCGGGGAGAGGCCCGGCTGCACCCCGTCGTGCAGCCGGGAAGCGAAGGCGAAGCCGAAGCGGGGGTGAGGGGGCGATATCGGATGAGCCTCATCCGGGTCGGCCCCCTCACCCTCGGCTGCCGCCTTGCCGCGACGACGACGAGGTCGTCGCAGCCCTCTCCCCGCAAGCGGGGCGAGGGGATGCGCGCGAAGCGAATCGCCAGGAGCGGAGATGTTTGAATCTGGTCGGCAAAAGGGGCGAGGGCGGCGCGGCGTCGTCGAGACGGGTGAAACTCGAACGCTGCCTCAGCGCGGCGGCGGCTCGTTGTACATCGGGACGCTGTCGTTGCGCGGCAGGTAGGCGCGCACGACCGGGCCGTAGGCGCGCGGCCCGGCATGGGCGCCGTAGCCGCGATCGAAGCCGGGCGGGGGCAGGGGCCGCGGC
>NZ_VRUT01000374.1:0-658 GCF_008039465.1 Methylobacterium sp. WL120
CGGCGGACGGCGATGCGGGCGTCGTCGGCGGCGATGGCGACCAAGACCACGATGATCCCGGAATGGCCGATGGCGTCGACCTTGCCGAACTCGAACACCGCGGAGACGAAGATCGCGGCCAGGATGATCGCCGCGGTCCGGCGCACCAGGGGCGTCCAGATCAGGGCGAAGGCCAGGGTGAACTCGACGACGCCGGCGGCCTTCATGAACAGCTCAGGGGACGCACCGAAGGTCATCTCGGGCTTGGCGGCCAAGAGCGGCGCGGTCCATTCCGGGTAGGCCCACTTCTCGACCGAGGCCCACATCAGGGTCACGGCGGCGGCGGCGCGGACCACGTCGAGGGGGCGGATGCCGTAGAGGGTGCGGTTCAGGCCGGTGAGGATCAGGTAGGCGGCGACGCCGAGGAACACTGGATAGTCGGCCAAGTGGAACGCGCCGTAGCACCAGGTGGCGTAGCCGAACAGGACGACGATGCCGGCGCCGGCCAGCGGCAGGGTGCGGTGCCAGATCAGGCAGGTGGCGAGCGCCAGCTGGAACCACGGGATCCAGGCCGCGTCGGTCTTGAGCTCGGGGGTGAGGATGATGCCGCCCATCGTCCAGAGCGAGACGAAGAAGAAGCCCAGCGTCGCCCGCACCAGCAACCCGGTGTCGGCCCGCA
>NZ_VRUT01000375.1:0-617 GCF_008039465.1 Methylobacterium sp. WL120
GGGTTCTGGGCGGGGGCGAGGCGTCGAAAGGGTCTCATCCGGCAAACACGCCCCCGCCGCGGGCGGTTCCGATTCCGCGGCGTTGCCGCCCGCCGGTGACGGGCCCTTAACCAAGCTTTGCCATTCTCCCCGTGTCGAACGTGCGTGAGGGTCGGGTGGTGATGGCGAAGCCGCAGATGTCCCGGCCGGGCGAGACGCCGCAGGCGCAGCCACCCCTGAACCCGAGCGTGCGCCGCCACCTCGGCCAGAACCTGCGCAACCTCTACGCCGACACCCTCTCCGCCCCGGTGAGCGAACGCCTCGAAGCGCTGATCGCGCAGCTGGACCGGCCGAAGGGGTGAGCACGA
Organism: Methylobacterium sp. WL120; assembly: GCF_008039465.1. NCBI lineage: Bacteria > Pseudomonadati > Pseudomonadota > Alphaproteobacteria > Hyphomicrobiales > Methylobacteriaceae > Methylobacterium > Methylobacterium sp. WL120. The sequence goes on from NZ_VRUT01000375.1 coordinate 348, forward strand.
CTTAGGGGAGGGAGGCGGAGCCTGCGGTGCGAGCCGCCGCGTCGTCGGCTTCCCACACCGCGCCCACATCCGAGACCGTACGCCACGAGGACAAGCGCCCCGCGCGGCGCTTGCGTGTGCCGTCGGCTCGGCGCGGTCAGTTCGCCCGGGCGACCTCGACGAGGTTGTCCGAGAAGGACGGCGCGTGGCCCATGTCGGTGAAGGCGCCCGACGAGATGCTGTTGACCGTGCCCTCGTTGAGCTGGCGCCAGTAGCCCAGCGTCGCGACCA
>NZ_VRUT01000376.1:0-611 GCF_008039465.1 Methylobacterium sp. WL120
GCCTGGGGGGCGGGCGTCTGCGCGATGGCGGACGCGCTCCCGAGGGGGGCGGTCCAAAGGGTGATCGTCGCGGTCGCGATCATCCGGATCGATGTGGTCACGCAAGGTCCTCAAGTGCTGGCGTCGGCGCGGCGCGGCCGTGGCGCGGCGGGGATCTGTCCACCGGGTCGTCACGGGCTGCGGGAGCACGACCTTCGCATGCCGTTCGACCAAGGCGAAGTTGTGAATCGCGATCCGCGGGCGGACCCGCATGTTTCGGGCCGTTCGCCCTCGCCTCGGCCGCGCCTGCGGCTCACGAGCCGTCCCGCGGCGGACGCGGCGGCGTCTGGTTTTCGCCCAATCTGCATCGTAGACAGGCCGTCAACCCCGTCACGGCGGCCCGGTTCGAGACCGGCCGCCACGAGGAAACAGGACCGCACCGCCCATGTCTGCCCGGATTTCGTCTGCCGCAATTTCGTCCGTCACGACCGGCGCGCTGCGCCTGCGCCGCCCGCTCGCCCTGACGGCCGCCGCTCTCTCCCTCGGCGCGGCCCTGGCCGGGTGCCAGGCGCTCGGCGGTGCGCTGGGCGGCGGCGGCGGCGTGATGCCGGCGGCCGAGGTCGGCCCGCCGC
>NZ_VRUT01000377.1:0-576 GCF_008039465.1 Methylobacterium sp. WL120
CGCTGCCGACCTTCCGCGTCGCGCACCGCCGCCGGTGTTCACGCCCGTTCCGGTGTTCACCTGGACCGGCGCCTACTTCGGTATCAACGCCGGCTACGGCTTCGATGCCAGCGAGCGCCGCGGCGCCACCGTCGTCGGCGTCTCGCCGCAGAACGCCATCTTCGCCGGCCCGGCCGGTGGTAACCGCGCTGGCGTGCTCGCTTTCGGCGGCAACCGCGCCAACGACGGCTTCACCGGCGGTGGCCAGGTCGGCTACAACTACCAGTTCACCCCGGGCTCGGGCGTCGTGATCGGCGTCGAGGCCGACGCCCAGTACGTCGACTTCGGTCAGGGCCGGAACCGCTTCTCGTCCGCCACCGTGGCTGGCGGCGGCATCCTGCCGGGCAACCTGATCTACAACCCGGCGGGCATCTCCAGCCTCGACTACTTCGGCACCGTGCGCGGTCGCCTCGGCTACGCCTTCGACCGCACCCTCGTGTACGGCACCGGCGGCTTCGCCTACGGCAGCGGCGGCGGCCGTGACTTCGGTTCGGGCGTGTCCCGCAACGACTTCCAGACCGGCTGGGCCGCCGGCGC
>NZ_VRUT01000378.1:0-500 GCF_008039465.1 Methylobacterium sp. WL120
GGCGTGCTGCGCGGCCACGAGGGCTCGCCGCTCGTCGTCGGCAACATGATGTACGTCCACACGCCGTTCCCGAACATCGTCTACGCGCTCGACCTCGACCACGAGGCCAAGATCGTGTGGAAGTACGAGCCCAAGCAGGACCCGTCGGTGATCCCGGTGATGTGCTGCGACACGGTCAACCGCGGCCTGGCCTACTCCGACAACGCCATCATCCTGCACCAGGCCGACACCACGGTCGTGTCGCTCGACGCGAAGTCCGGCAAGGTGAACTGGTCGGTGGTGAACGGCGACCCGAAGAAGGGCGAGACCAACACCGCCACGGTCCTGCCGGTGAAGGACAAGATCATCGTCGGCATCTCGGGCGGCGAGTTCGGCGTGCAGTGCCACGTGACCGCCTACGACGCCAAGACCGGCAAGAAGGTCTGGCGCGGCTACTCGATCGGCCCGGACGACCAGATGCTGGTCGACCCGGAGAAGACCACCCACCTCGGCAAGCCGGT
>NZ_VRUT01000379.1:0-496 GCF_008039465.1 Methylobacterium sp. WL120
GGCCGAGGCGCCGACCTGCGAGGCCCGATCGCGCCAGGCCGGCTGGGCGGCCGGGTCCCGCGCGCTCGTGCCGGGGATGGTGGCCCCAGGCTTGGTGGCCCCGGGCTTGGTCGCGTCGAGCGTGGTCGTGTCGAGCTTGTCGGATTCGGCCGCCGCGCGGCGCGCGGCGAGCCAGGCGGCCATTCCGGCCCGGACGCCGGAGACGCGGTCGACCGCGGATTCCGCGAGCGCCCTGCCCTGCTCGGTGGAGCGTTCGGCGAGGGCGCGGGCGCGCTCCGAGCCGGTCTCGACCAGGCGGGCGGTGGCCGCCCGCATCTCGGCGGCGCCGGCGATCAGCGGGGCGTCCCTCGTCACCTCGGGCTCGGCCGGCGCGATCGCGGGGGGCACGACCGCCGGCAGGAACAGGGCCGGGTGCCGGGCCTGGATCTCGTCGACGAGCTCGGCCAGCGTCAGCGGCGCGTCGGACCCGGCGTGGCGGCGCGGACGGCCGTGGCGA
>NZ_VRUT01000037.1:0-32875 GCF_008039465.1 Methylobacterium sp. WL120
TGCGCCAGCTGCGCGACCTCGCCGACGCGGACGCCCTGCGCGCCGCCCTCGAGACCGCGCGACGCGTCGTCGTTGTCGGCGCCGGCTTCATCGGCCTCGAATTCGCGGCCGTCGCCGCGACCCGCGGCCTCGACGTGACCGTGATCGAAGCCGCAGACCGGCCGATGGCGCGTGCAGTTTCAGTGGAAACCGGGGCGTTCTTCCGCGCTGCGCACGAAAACCTCGGCGTCCGCTTCGCCTTCGGCGCCGGCGTCGTCGCGATCACGGGGGAGGGGGGCCGCGCCGTCGCCATCCGCCTCTCGGACGGGCGGGAAATGCCGGCCGACCTCGTCGTGGTCGGCATTGGCGTGTTGCCGAACCAGGAGCTCGCCGCAGAGGCCGGCCTGTCGGTGGCCGACGGCATCCGCGTCGACGCCTTCCTCGGCACGGACGACCCCGCCATCTCGGCCGTCGGCGACTGCACCCGCCACCCGAGCGTCTTCGCCGCCGGTCTGTCCGCCGACGGCACCGTGCGGATCGAATCGGTGCAGAACGCGATCGACCAGGGCCGGTGCCTCGCCGCCCGCCTCACGGGGCGGCCCGCGGCCTACGCGGCGCTGCCGTGGTTCTGGAGCGACCAGGGCCGCTTCAAGCTCCAGATCGCCGGCTTGTCCGGCCCGTCGGACCAGTCCGTCCGGCGCGGGGAGGGCGAGGCGTTCTCGGTCTTCCGCTACCGCGGCGAGCGCTTGGTCGCAGTCGAGTCGATCAACCGCGCCGGCGACCACATGATCGCCCGCCGCATCCTCGGCGCCGGCCGCACGCCGACACCGGCTCAGGCCGCCGACCCGACGTTCGACCTCAAGCTTTTCGCGATGGCTTGAAACGCGTCGACCCCGCGCGGCCGGGCCGGGCGAGGTCGAACGTTTTTGGCTGATGCGGCGTGAGCCGCCAGGGACAGGTCTACCGTCGCAGGCGTGGCGTCGTCAGGAGATCAGGTCGAGCCGGGCCGCTTCGAGCCCGTTGCTGCGCACCGATTCCGGCAGCGCGAGGAAGTCGCGGTATCCGGCCTCGCGCGCCATCGCGTCGAGGGCGGTGGCCTCGTTCTCGGCCGAGCCGGTCCACAGGACGACGCCGTTCTCGGTCTGACGAATCTCGAAGATGCTCATGGCAGCCCCGCGGGTGTGGTGATGAAAGCTTAACGTGCTGAATGCGGCCCGGTTGCCGGTATTCCGCGGTCTATTTTCAAGCCTCCGCTTCGCGCGTCGGCCGGCCGGTCCGTGCCATCAAAACGCCGGGCTGCGCTGCGACACGACAGGCTCGGGCGTGCCCGCGCCTGCCAGCTGGACCACCTCCGTGATGCCATCCTTCGTTGCCGCCCTGCGTGTCGCCGGCCTCGCGGCGGTCCTGTGCGCGGGCGCCGCGCCCGCCGACGCGGTCGAGACCGCCGCCGTGCCCGAGGCGCAGGCCATCGCGCCGGCGATCAGCGTCGTGCAGGCCGAGACCCGCGAGATCGTCGAGCGCGCGGTGATCACCGGCACGCTGGTGCCCCGCGACGAGATCCTGGTCTCGCCCGAGATCGAGGGCTTCCGCATCATCCAGCTTCTGGTGGAGGAGGGCGACCGCGTCGCCGCCGGCCAAGTGCTCGCGCGGCTCTCGACCGAGATGATCGCGACGCAGGAGGCCTCGAACGTCGCGGCCATCGCCCGCGCCGAGGCCGCGATCGTCCAGGCGAAGAGCCAGATCGTCCAGGCGGAAGCCGCGCAGACCGAGGCGCGGCTGTCGCTCGAACGCGCCCAGACCCTGATCAAGACCGGGAACGGCACCGCCGCGATCCTGGAGCAGCGCGTCTCCGCCGCCCAGGGCGCCGACGGCCGGCTCGCCTCCGCCCGCGGTGGCTTGCAAGCCTCCGAGGCCGACCTCGCCACCGCGAAGGCCGCCGGGACCGAGATCGCGCTGAGGCGTGCGCGCACGGCGATCCGTGCGCCCGAAGCCGGCATCGTCAACCGCCGCACCGCCCGCGTCGGCGGCACCGCGACCGCCGTCGGCGAGCCGCTGTTCCGCCTGATCGCCCGGGGTGAGATCGAGCTCGAAGGCGAGGTGCCGGAGACCTGGCTGCCGCGGATCAAGGTCGGCGACCCCGCCCGCCTCGATCTGGAGGACGGACGCCAGATCGTCGGCAAGGTCCGCCGGGTCTACCCGGAGGTCGACCGGACGACGCGCCTCGGCAAGGTCCGCATCGCGCTCGGCGACGACCCGGCCCTGCGCATCGGCGCTTTCGGCCGCGGCACCGTCGAGGTCGCCCGCCGCACCGGCGTCGCGGTGCCGGTCTCAAGCCTGCTGTTTTCGGCCGACGGCAGCGCCGGCGTCCTCGTGGCGAAGGACGGGCGGGTCGAGGCCCGCAAGGTGATGCCCGGCCTGTCCGCCGCCGGCTTCTCGGAAATCCGCAGCGGCCTGTCCGCCGGGGAGGCCGTCGTCGCCCGCGCCGGAAGCTTCCTGCGCGACGGCGACCGGGTGCGGTCCGTGCCGCCCGAGGCCGTAACGCCGCTCGCCGACGCGACGGCGCGGTAGGGCCGCCCCATGCGCCTCAACATTTCCGCCTGGTCGATCCGCAGGCCGCTGCCGTCGATCGTGCTGTTCCTCGTGCTGATGCTGCTCGGCTTCGTCAGCTTCCGCTCGCTGCCGATCACGCGCTTCCCGAACATCGACATCCCGATCGTCTCGGTGACGATCACCCAGTCGGGCGCCGCCCCGTCCGAGCTTCAGACCCAGGTCACGAAGTGGGTCGAGGATTCGGTGGCCGGCGTGAAGGGCGTCAAGCACATCCTCTCGACCATCACCGAGGGCTCGTCGGTCACCACCATCGAGTTCCGGCTCGAGGTGAACACCGATCGCGCGGTCAACGACGTCAAGGATGCGGTCTCGAAGGTCCGCCTCAACCTGCCGCGGACCATCGACGAGCCGATCATCAACCGCGTCGAGATCGCCGGTTTGCCGATCATGGTCTACGGCGCCTCGGCGCCGGCGATGACGCCCGAGGACCTGTCGTGGTTCGTGGACGACGTGGTCGCCCGGTCGATCCAGGGCGTCCGCGGCGTCGGCGGCGTCGAACGCCTCGGCGGCGTCGCCCGCGAGGTCCGCGTGACGCTGAAGCCCGATCGGCTGCTGGCGCTCGGCATCACCGCGGCCGACGTGAACCGGCAATTGCGCCTGACCTCGGCCGACATGGCGGGCGGGCGCGGCGAGGTCGGCGGGCAGGAGCAGTCGATCCGCACGCTGGCGGCGTCGGCCACCCTCGACACCCTCGGCGCCACGTCGATCGTCGTCACCGGCAACCGCAAGGTGCGGCTCGACGAGCTCGCGACGCTGACCGACACCGCCGAGGAGCCGCGCACCTTCGCCCGCTTCAACGGCGAGCCGGTGGTCGCCTTCGCGATCTCGCGCTCGGCGGGCGCGAGCGACGCCGACGTCTCGGTCGGCGTCGCCGACCGGATCGCGGCCCTGCACGCCGCCAACCCGGGCGTGCGCTTCGACCTGATCGACACCTCCGTCACCAACACGGTCGGCAACTACCATTCGGCGATGCTGGGGCTGCTGGAAGGCTCGGCGCTCGCGGTCATCGTCGTGCTGCTGTTCCTGAAGGATTGGCGCGCGACGCTGATCGCGGCGGTGGCGCTGCCGCTCTCCGTGCTGCCGACCTTCTGGGTGATGAGCACGCTGGGCTTCTCGCTCAACGCCGTGAGCCTGCTCGCGATCACGCTGGTCACCGGCATCCTGGTCGACGACGCCATCGTCGAGATCGAGAACATCGTCCGCCACATGCGGATGGGGAAGTCGCCCTACCGCGCGGCCCTGGAGGCGGCCGACGAGATCGGGCTTGCCGTCATCGCCATCACCGCGACGATCATCGCGATCTTCGCCCCCGTCTCGTTCATGGGCGGCATCGCCGGGCAGTACTTCAAGCAGTTCGGCCTGACGATCGCGGCGGCCGTGTTCATGTCGCTGCTGGTCGCGCGCCTGATCACCCCGCTGCTCGCCGCCTACTTCCTGCGCGACCACGGGCCGGAGGACACGCGCGAAGGTGTCGTCATGCGCGGCTACACCCGCCTGGTTGCGTGGTCGGTCCGGCACAAGTTCGTCACCCTCGTGGCGGGGCTGGCTTGCTTCGCCGCCTCGATCATGTCGACCGGCCTGCTGCCCTCCGGCTTCCTGCCGGCCGAGGACGCCGCCCGCACCCTGTTCGTGGTCGAGCTGCCGCCCGGCGCCCGGCTCGCCGAAACCACGCGGGTGACCGACGCCCTCGTGGACAAGATCCGCACGCTGCCCGAGGTGCGCAGCGTGTTCGTGGATGGCGGCCGGCAGCTGCCGGGCAAGAAGGAGGTCCGGCTCGCCTCGCTGACCATCAACCTGACGCCGAAGAACACCCGCCACCGCACGCAGAAGGAGGTCGACGTCGCCGTCGGCGCGATCCTGCGGCAGCAGCCCGACATCCGGTTCTGGGCGTTGCGCGAGGGCGGCCAGCGCGACCTCGCGCTGATCATCGCCGGGCCGGACAAGGCGGTGGTCGCCGACGTGTCCCAGCGCCTCCAGCGCGAGGCGGCGGGTGTGCCCCATCTCGTCAACGTGATCTCGACCGCGCCGCTCGACCGCACCGAGATCCGCATCCGCCCCAAGGCCGGGGTCGCCGCCGACCTCGGCGTCTCGACCGACCTCATCGCCGAGACGGTGCGCGTCGGCACCATCGGCGACATCGGCGCCAACCTCGCCAAGTTCAACGCCCGGGACCGGCAGGTACCGATCCGGGTGCAGCTGCCCGACCGCTTGCGCGGCGACCTCGCCCAGCTCGAGACCCTCAAGGTGCCGGTCAAGGGCGGCGCCGCGGTGCCGCTCTCGACGGTCGCCGACCTCTCCCTCGGCCAGGGTCCGACGGCGATCGACCGCTACGACCGGGCGATCCGCGTGGCGTTGGAGGGCGACATGCAGGGCTCCGACGCGCTCGGCTCCCTCATCGACCAGGTCATGCAGCTGCCCACCGCCAAGAGCCTGCCGCCCGGCGTGACCATCAGCCAGACCGGCGACGCCGAGGTGATGGGCGAGGTGTTCTCCGGCTTCGCCCTGGCCATGGGCGCCGGGCTGATGATGGTGTTCGGCGTGCTGATCCTGCTGTTCGGCTCGTTCCTGCAGCCGATGACGATCCTGTTCTCGTTGCCGCTCTCGATCGGCGGCGCGATCCTCGGGCTGCTGGTGTTCCACAAGCCGATCTCGATGCCCGTCGTCATCGGCATCCTGATGCTGATGGGCGTGGTGACGAAGAACGCGATCATGCTCGTCGACTTCGCCGTCGAGGAGATGAGCCGCGGCGTCGACCGCGCCACCGCGATCATCGATGCGGGCCGCAAGCGCGCCCGGCCGATCGTGATGACCACCATCGCCATGGCCGCCGGCATGGTGCCCTCGGCCATGGCCCTCGGCATCGGCGGCGAGTTCCGCGCACCGATGGCGATCGCGGTGATCGGCGGCCTCATCGTCTCCACCGGCCTCTCGCTGGTTTTCGTGCCGGCGATCTTCGTGCTGATGGACGACCTCTCCCGCCTCATCGTCCGCCTGTTCGCGCGCTTCGTCGGCGAGCGCGACGACCCGGAAGACGCAGGGCTCACATCCCCGGCGAGACCCGCCAACGACGGGCGGACCTACCCGTCGCCGCCGCGGGTGGCGGCGGAGTAGGCGCGGGGCCGCAGGCGCGCCTCCCCGGCAGAGACCCTGATGCTCACTCGGCCGGCGCCACCGTCGCCGCCTGGCCGTTGGCGTCCAGCGCTTTCGCCACGAACCCGTCGGCCTTCATCGCCTCGACGAACCGGCGCAGGTAGGCCGCCCCCGCGTCCCGGCCCTTCGGCACGCCCATCGCCTGAGCGATCTCCATGAAGCGGCCCGGCAGCATGCGCACTTGGGGATGCGCGGCGGCGTAGGCCTCCAGCGGCTGGCGGACGTTGGCCGCCACCTCGAGCCCGGATTCGGCGAAGAGGGCGATCGCCGCCGGCGAGGTGGGCGCGCGCACCAGGGTGGCGTGGCGGATGGTGCGGCTCAGGTACAGGTCGTAGGCGCTGCCCCGGCCGACCGCGATGCGCACGCCGTCCCGGTCGACCGCATCCAGCGCGCGGATCGGCGAGGCGGCGGGCACGAGGTAGCCGCCCTCGATCACGAGGTAGGGCGCGGTGAAGACGATACCCTCGGCGCGCTTCGGGTCGCGTGCGAGGAAGCAGACGTCCCAGGCGCCGCTCGCCGCCGCCTCCGAGACGGCGCCGGCGCTGTCGTAGGGCACGAGGACCAGCGGCACGCCGATCCGCTCCGACAGAGCGCGCGCGAGGTCGACCGAGACGCCGGACAGCGCGCCGTCCGCCCCCTTGCGCGCCAGCACCGCGTTGCCGAGGTTGATCGCCGCCCGGAGCGTGCCTGTCGGCGCAAGATCCCGGGCGATATCCCGGGCGATCGCGGCATCCTCGGTCTGCGCCGCCGGGGCGAGGAAGGCGGCGAGGACGAACATGGCCCAGACAATCCGCATGTAACCCCCCGATCCCGGCGTTTCTGAAGGATACCGCGTCTCGCCCGTCCCCGTCATATCCATCGTTCCCGGGCCGTCATGCGGCAAGCGCGCACAAAGGCACTGCCCTCGTCCGCCCGCACCCCTACATAGGACGGGAAGCAGGATCGGGTGCCAGCGCATGGATCGCCCTTACGCGGCGCGCGTCCCATCGGGCGTCGCGCCCACGACAAGCCAGGAGCAGGCCGCATGACCGAGACAGCAGGCTCGCCGAAGAAGGGCCGCAAGCCGGCCCAGCCGAGCGCTCACCCCGAGGCGCCGACGCTGCTCCCACGCGAGGCGGCGGTGGAGGCTTTGATGCGGCTCGCGGCCGAGCAGCCCTGGAACGACATCGAGGTCGGCGACATCGCCCGAGAGGCCGGTCTGAGCCTCGCGGAGCTGCGCGACCTGTTCCCCTCGAAGGGCGCCGTCCTCGGCGGGCTCGCCCGGATCATCGACCGCAAGGTTCTGGAGGACGACGGTTCGGACCTCGCCGAGGAGCCGACGCGCGAGCGCCTGTTCGACGTGCTGATGCGCCGCCTCGACGCGATGACGCCGTACAAGCCGGCGCTGCGGCGCATCGCCTACGCCCTCCGCGGCGATCCGCTGTCGATGCTGGCGCTGAACGGCGTGGCGCTGAACTCGCACCGCTACATGCTGGCGGCAGCCGGGATCGACACGGAAGGCCCCCTCGGCCGGCTCAAGCTCCAGGGCGTGGTGATCGCCTTCGCCCGCGTCACCGAGACCTGGCTCGACGACGACGACCCGGCGCTGGCCCGGACGATGGCCCGCCTCGACAAGGAGATCCGCAGCGGCGAACGCTTCATGGAGCGCGCCGAGGACGCCCGCCGCCTCGCCGCCCCGTTCCGCGCCCTCGGACGCTCCCTGCTCGACCGCCGATCGAACCGCACGCGGGTGCCGGACGCGGAGGATGCCGAGCCGGCCGCACAAATCTGAGATGCCGGCTCCCGGCGCAGCGGACCACGACCCGACCGGCGCCCCGCCGGAACGGGCCGTGGGGGTATCGGACCGACGAGTGCCCGCGATGCGGAATCCCGATTGACGCCACCGACGCCACCCCCTAAACGAGCCTTCGTCGGCGCCGAGCGCCCGACGAGCCCAGGTGGCGGAATTGGTAGACGCGCTGGTTTCAGGTACCAGTCTTGCAAGAGGTGAAGGTTCGAGTCCTTTCCTGGGCACCATCAGCTGGCTAAGCCGCTGATCCGCAGAACGAAATAGCAAAATCAGGGACTTACACTGCCCGGTTGGTACAAACGGGTGGAACAATGGCGCTGATGACGACGCGTCCCTGGAAGCATCCCAAGACCGCCTTCTACTACCTGCGCCGGGCCGTGCCACATGACCTGCGCGCACTTGTCGGCAAGCGCGAGGAGAAGGTCAGCCTCGGCACCAAAGATCCCGTGGAAGCGAAGCGGCTGCACGCAGTCGCCCTTGTGGAGCTGGAGCAGCGGTGGGCAGCGTTGCGGGTTGGGCCACGCCAACTGAGCGAACGCGAGGCGCACGAGCTCGCTGCCCCCGTCTACGATCACTGGCTGGGTCTCTATCGCGACGAGCCCAGCCGGCAGACCTTCTGGCGCATCGAGTTCGGCGACAAGCTTTGGCCGTCGCGGCGTCGGGGCTGGTCGCTGCGGGCCGAGTTGGGCACCGCCCTCATTCGTGATGCGAAGGAGACCGTCGAGAGCGGTCAATCCGCGATGGAAGAATGGTGCCTTCAGGAAGCGACAGCCCTCCTCAAGCGCCGTGGACTCATTGTCGAGGAAGCGGATCACCTCAAGCTCGCCAAAGGCATCGCTGCTGCCGTGCAGCGAGCGAGCCTAACTCTTGCTCGCTACGCGCGAGGGGAGTTCGATGGGCCAACTTTCGCGTCGCCAGATGCGACGAACCAAGGCGCTGTGCCCGCGCGGGCTCCAGCCACACAGTTTTCCGTGACCTTTGACGAACTCGTGAACGGCTGGGCCGCAGAGAGGAACCCAACCGAGAAGACCCTCTACGAATGGAAGCGTGTGATCCGAAGCTTTTCGGCTTTCGTCGGTCACGACGATGCGGGGCTGGTCACGCCCGAGAACGTTATCGCCTGGAAGAACGACTTGGTCGCCGCGGACCTCAAGCCGAAGACGATCAACGATGCCAAGCTCGCGCCGGTCCGTACTATCCTGCAATGGGGTGTAGGCAACCGACGGCTGCCGTCTAACTCAGCTGCGGGCGTGACGATCAGCGCCAAGAAGAAGGCGGGTCAGGGGATCCGCAGCTTCACCGAAGCCGAAGCCCTCACGATCCTGAGGGCGGCCGCTGGTGAAACCGACCCTGTGCGGCGTTGGATACCATGGCTGTGCGCCTACTCGGGCGCGCGGCTTTCCGAAGTGTGCCAGCTGCGGGTCGAGGACGTACGTGAGATCGAAGGTGTCCCAACCATGCGGTTCGACGCCGAGGCGGGCTCGCTGAAAACCGTCGGTTCGGAACGGACGGTGCCATTGCATCCCGCTTTAATCGCCGCTGGTATCCTCGACTTTGTCCACGCGCAGGGTTCGGGGCCGCTGTTTTCGAACCTCAAACCGGACAAGTTTGGCAAGCGTGGCGGCAATGGCACGAAGATCCTAGGACGGTGGGTCAGGGATTTGGGTATCACAGACTTACGCTTATCACCGAGCCACTCATGGCGGCATCGTTTCAAAACCTTGGCGCGAAATCATGGCCTTGCGCCCAATATTACAGATGCGATCACCGGACACTCGCACCGCTCAATCGGAGATCAGTATGGCGAGTATGATGTAATGGCGATGAAGCGCGAAATTGAGAAGATACCTCCCGTCATAATCATTGACCATGAAAATAATAAATAAAATTGAAAAAACGTTGAATATTTTTCTAATGTATAGAAGAATTGTTAGATCGAATGGGCTCCGACAACACCACAACTACAAAGACGAATGGCCCATAGGTACTTCCGGTCACTTGACAGCGCAAGCTCGCCGCAGCGGTGTTGACCAAACGCTCTCGCAAAATCCTAGCTATAGGGACGCGCCCATGCTTCGCACGTCTGTCGGAACTATTAGTGAGTGAGCAAACCACAGTCGCATGAACCCCTTTGACCCGACTCAATGCAAACAAAATACCTCTAATTCACTTGTTTCTGCTGAGCTGGAATTATGCACCTCATTAAAATTTTTGCATGGGAAATGGTGAATTTCTTCTCTCTGGCTCGCTTGGCCCCTCCAGCGAAGCTGCGCTATCTGTGACAGATCGTTGTTCCGTCTTTCGTGATAGGAATCTAGTTGGCCTTGTCCCTCCCACACTTGTTCGCTGACCAGGACCGTTTTGGCGACGGCAAAATGACAGATCTTACGACGCCAAGTTCGTATGCAGGCCTTTATAATTTTCATAAATATTGGGGCAAAAAGCCGGTAGAACCACTTAGAGCTTTGATCTCTGTACTCAGCGATAAGGGGGATGTAGTTTCAGACCCATTTCTGGGGTCGGGAGGGATAGCGAAAGAGGCCGTCATACTTGGACGTCGCTTCCTGGGAAGTGAGATAAACCCTATTGCTATTCGGCTCACAGAATTTAATATCAATCCTTGTACAAAAGATTCATATCGGCAAGCGATCAAGCGCCTTGCTGATATTGTAAAAGATCCCATTCAGGAATCTTACACCGTTGCAGGACTTGGAGTAACTAGTCACCTACTTTGGGAAAATGGTTCTATCGATGCTGTTTGGCAGCGCCCTTCAACTGGTATTCGTCGTCGGGTCGAACGGGATGCGACAGCCGCGGATTACGAGCTTTCAGCATCTTATGAAGATTATAAACCGAGCTTGCTTCGCAACTTAACAGTTTTTAAAAATAGCAGAATCAATGCAACTGTAGATCTTGACTGGAAAAAACTGTTCAGCGGTCGCGCTCTGCGTAACATAGAGCTTTTATTAGGAGAGATAAGAAATTTTCCTACTGAAGTACGTCTTGCTCTTGAGCTTACTTTGACAGCGTCTATTGGCCAAATGTCTCGAATGGTTTTTGCAATTACTTCGCGTGGCAAAACAACAGGTAGCTCGAAAGGTAAAACTGAAGTTGGAAGTTGGGTAATTGGGTTTTGGAGACCGAAGCAGCATTTCGAAATCAATGCCTGGAATTGCTTTGAGGCGAGAGCAAACAAGTTGCTCAAAGCCCTTCCTGATTCCTTCACAGCGATTCCTTTGGGAAGTTCAGCCAGCAACGTCCTAACAAACAAAACAGCAGTTTATGTAAATTCGCGCGGCGCTGCAGATTTCCTGGATGAAATCCCTGACAACACTCTTCAACTTGTGATTACTGACCCTCCCCATGGGGATCGCATCCCTTACTTAGAACTAAGTGAGATATGGAACGCTATTTTAGGGGAGAGTCCAAACCTTAGAGATGAGGTAGTGGTTTCAAACGCGGTTGGACGTTGTATGAAAATTGATGAGTACAATCTTCGCCTGACAAGTATACTCCAATATACAGCTGCAAAATTGAAAATTGGTGGATTTATAGTATTGCTATTTAACTCACGTCATCAGCGTGAATGGCAAGCTTTGAAAGCATTAAGTACTGCCGCCGATATGAATCTCATTGGTTCTATGCCGCTCAATTACTCAGCCCGGTCCGTTGTTCAAGACAACAGAGAGGGGGCGATGAAAACTGATTTCATTGTTGTTTATGGAAAAGGCGTATCGCGTCCTGACCGATTGCGCGAATTGGGATCTGTTCCAGGGTGGATCAACGCACTGCCAACGGAGGTATTCTAACCATGGCACTGACGTTCAAGCAGGCCGTCGCACTATACGGCCGTGATGACATCAACGGCTTGGCGTCATCCACAGAGGGATATCGTTTTCTTCTACTAAGATCGTTATCTAGATATGAGCATCTCGCGGAAATTGCCCTAGGTCATAACCTCGATATTGAAGAAGTAGGAAAGCGAGTACTTTTCGAGTATATATACGACTCCGATATTGACACAAAGTCTATCGAGAAAATAATTCGACAGATATTCGCACGTGAACGACGAATACGCGCTCACGCGGAAACACACTTGATTGGCGAGTTATATAAAATGCAAGAATTCAATTGGGGAGGCTTGCATCAAAACTCTCTCGACAAGACCATAGTAAACAATTATGTCAAAAAAGTATTGTCATACGACCAGCTAAATTCGCATATAGAAGACGAACTATTAACTAGTATGCGCGGTTATGTTAGATGTTCGTGGTACAATCATTGGACCTCAATTATCATTGAAGATATTTTCAAAGAACATTCTGCAGTACTTCCTGCTGTTGGCCTGGTGAAGAAAATAGATTTCTTTGTGCGGAGCGTACCGTTCGATCTAAAAGTTACTTATCTTCCCGAAGGATTTGTTAAAATAAAAAGACGCGAAGATGGCGAGAGACCTGAGTTGACTTTGCTCAAACAACAGGCCAGGCGAGCGTCGATTGCCATCCCATCAAAGATGAGCGATTCTGACTTGCTCGCCCATCTTTGGACTGTCGTTGCAGATCAGCCCGATAATACATCGCGTACATTAGCTGCTTCGCTCCGAGCATATCGCAAGAAGCTCGTTGACGAGATTACTCAAGATCCCGATGAATTGATTAAATGGCTATATGAAAATCAGGGCGAGCGCAGATTCGACGCGTCAAATCGAATATTCCTTGTTCTGGTGAATGAATCTAATTTCTTCGACTCATGGCAGTTGAAACGTAATCGCGCCTTAATTTCGAAAGGTATTTCTGAATATTTGAATAATTCCACAACCTCGATTGGACGTGACTCTGTATTCATGTGGGAGGGCGAGGAGTATAAGTCAAAGGCTGATGTAATTATTGTACGACATACGCAGCTTTAGGCTACGCTAATTGCGGGTGTCATTTAAGGGTCAATTGTTATTTTTTTTCAACAGTATTTCCCATGGGTATTCTTCGCCATATAGATCGTGCAGTATCAACCACTCTTAGGATGTCGGCCTAGTTCATTTTAGCCCACATAGCGGTTTAGCTGGTTGTCATTCTTATTGAACAGTCAATGAGTGATACACGCGTTCGGAATGGCCATTAATGGGATCTGCGCGGCCAGGATGGAAAAGGATGACGACGAGCTGATCGCAGGTTCGCTGATTTGATTTGCTATGGAATCATGAAATAGGCTGGATTGATGACAAGGTCCCGGAGACCTTCTGATCATGGCAGTGGCCTGCGGTTCGGCGAATGAAGCCTCAGAGACGCGGTTGAGGATCGTTGCCCCTAGCGGGAGGCTTGGCTTGCCTGCCAGGTCCGCTTGCGGTGGCTGGCGGCGCTGACGGTGACGTCGAAATCTATTGCAATCTCGGTGACAGTGCGGCCGGCGGCAAACATCGCCTTCATGGCTTTTACCCCTTGATCGTCGAGGCGGCCGTCTGGGCGCTTCCAGTCGGCCAGATTAACCGAGGGGGCGTCCTTGTGGGTCTCGTCGGCGATCAGGGTGTTGAGGTGACGGGTAAAGGCGTCGAAGGCGTTGCGCAGCCCGTTGGCTTCGGTACGGAGCGCGTGAAGCCCAGCGAGGGTAGCGGCATCCATGGTCGTGATCCCTCGTTCGTGCCGTCGCTACCCTGTGTGACAACCTTCATATCAAAGACGCAACATCGTTTGCGTCGAGACAAACGCAAAAAATTCGACGTTGTGTACGTTTCTTGCCTGACCCCTGATAATGTATACGTATCCAGGGTCAGGCGACCGAACGCATGGGGGCAGCGGGTATGGACGAACGCGAAGCCACCGAGCCCGGCGCCGCAATGAAACCTGCTCTTGTAAAAAGGTCGTGGTCCGTTTTCGCCAATGAGGGTCCACTAAGCTGATGGATTGCTTTCGGCGACTCACGAGCCTCGGAATTGATGCGGGCTTTCGGGATGCGTTTTTATCCGATTGCACAACCGGGTTGGGTCAACATTCACCGGGCCGGTCTACGACCGGGCTGGGTGGGTAGCGGTATGGCTGCTTTCGGTGGCGTAATGTCTTCAAGCAGACATAGGTCCTATCGACAGATACCTACCCCTCCGCTCAGAAGTAGTCATCGTTTAAGCCGAGAATGCTGCGACGCTGCTGGAACTAACGACCCATACCCAGGCGGTCCTACACCTGGCGCGAACCCGGAGATTAATATCACCAACATCATGGTGGTCCTGGATTACGGCAGTGCTGATACACCCGCTTTGATAGCCGACCCAATGATCCGATTTTGAACCTCAAAGTTCCCGCAAAATCAACCTAGAGTAAGCGGGCCTCCTGATGCTAGTCGGGTGGCCCGTTTCATTGTGTGGCAGGCTGCAAACGGTTTGTGATGTGCAGCGGGCAGGACATAGATCGTTCCTACATGCTGGAGCGGCTCTGTCGGCGAAAATCAAATCCTTATGCCGAACCGTCTCGCACCCTCTCGAACGCTTATGCGGGTTCGAGGATCGTAGTCGGCCGCCCCGATGGGGTGCCAGGTTGATTTCCCGTGGACCTTCCCGACCGACGACCGGCCCGATGCAATGGCGACGGCACCATCGGCCGATTCCGGACCCTTGAATGTCTGCGGCGCCTGCTCTCCCGGTGCCGGGCATGCGGGACCGCATTCCACGGCTATCGTCTCGGTGTCGATGGCGTAGTCCAGGTCGACCGTTCGAAGTGGCGGATCGAATGCCCCCGGGCCGCCCAGGCAGGCTGCCCGCTCGGGTGTGCCGAGTTCCGTCTCGCCCTGCGCACTGCCGCGCCTACGGACTGAAAGACCACCGTCCCAGGGTCGACCAGCGAGCCCTCCGCAATCCTAATGCGACCCTTATAAAATCGTCCTCGCTTCCGTCTCGAACCCTAATGCGGTTCGCGTCCACATTGGTCCTGGGTGAGACCGGTCCTGCATCGGCCCCCGAACCGAAACGGACCGACCATGCTCGACATCGCCTTCATCGCCGCGGGGCTCGCCTTCTTCGGCCTGGCCGCCGGCTACGCCGTCCTCTGCGAACGCCTCTGAGGCTCGCCATGACCCTCGACCTGACGCTTGGCGCCCTCGTGACCCTGGGGCTGCTCGGATACCTCACCTACGCCCTCGTCCGCCCCGAGCGGTTCTGAAGGAACGCCTCCCATGACCATCAACGGCTGGATACAGATCGCGCTGTTCTGCGCGGTCGTCCTCGCGCTCGCCCGCCCTCTCGGCGGCTACATGACCCGTGTCTTCACGGGTGAGCGAACCTTCCTTTCGCCCGTGCTCGCCCCCGTCGAGCGCGGGCTCTACCGCGTCGCCGGCATCGACGCCCGCCAGGAGCAGCACTGGCTCACCTACGCGCTGGCCATGCTCGCCTTCCACGTGCTCGGCTTCCTCGCCCTTTACGCGCTGCTGCGCTTCCAGGCGGTGCTGCCGTTCAACCCGGACGGGCAGTCCGCCGTCGCGCCGGATCTCGCCTTCAACACGGCGGCGAGCTTCGTGACCAACACGAACTGGCAGAACTACGGCGGCGAGACGACGATGTCTTACCTCACGCAGATGCTGGGGCTGACCCACCAGAACTTCCTCTCGGCGGCCACCGGCATCGCCCTGGCCGTCGCCCTCGTGCGCGGGTTCTCGCGCGCCTCGGCCGCCACCGTGGGCTCGTTCTGGGTCGACCTGACCCGGACCACCCTCTACGTGCTGCTGCCGATCTGCGTCGTCTACACGCTGTTCCTGGTCTCCCAGGGCATCCCGCAGACCCTCGGCGGGGCCGTCGAGGCGACCACCCTGGAAGGCGCCAAACAGACCATCGCGGTCGGCCCGGTGGCGAGCCAGGTCGCGATCAAGATGCTCGGCACCAACGGCGGCGGCTTCTTCAACGTCAACGCCGCCCACCCGTTCGAAAACCCGACCGCACTCTCGAACTTCATCCAGATCGTGTCGATCTTCGCCATCGGCGCGGCGCTCACCAACGTCTTCGGGCGGATGGTCGGCGACGAGCGCCAGGGCTGGGCGATCCTCGCCGCGATGGCGGTGCTGTTCCTGGCGGGCGTCACCGTCGTCTACTTGGCCGAGAGCGCCGGGAGCCCCGTCCTCAACGGCCTCGGCCTGACCGGCGGGAACATGGAGGGCAAGGAGGTCCGCTTCGGCATCGTCGCCTCGGCCCTGTTCGCGGCCGTCACCACGGCGGCCTCGTGCGGCGCGGTGAACGCCATGCACGACAGCTTCACCGCGCTCGGCGGCATGATCCCGCTGATCAACATGGAGCTCGGCGAGATCATCGTCGGCGGCGTCGGGGCGGGCCTCTACGGCATCCTCGTCTTCGTCATCGTGACGATCTTCGTCGCCGGCCTCATGGTCGGTCGTACGCCCGAGTACCTCGGTAAGAAGATCGAGGCCAAGGAGGTCAAGATGGCGATGCTCGCCATCTTGTGCCTGCCGCTGATGATGCTGGGGTTCACCGCGCTGGCCAGCGTGGTCGCCGCCGGCCTCGCCGGCCCGGCCAACGCCGGCCCGCACGGCTTCTCGGAGATCCTGTACGCCTTCACCTCGGCGGCTGCGAATAACGGATCGGCCTTCGGCGGGCTCACCGGCAACACCCTGTTCTACAACACCACGCTCGGCCTAGGCATGCTGTTCGGCCGGTTCTTCGTGATCGTCCCGGCGCTCGCCATCGCGGGGTCGCTTGCCGCCAAGAAGACGGTACCGGCCTCGGCCGGGACGTTCCCGACGCATGGGGGCCTGTTCGTCGGCCTGCTGGTCGGCGTGATCCTCATCGTCGGCGGCCTGACCTTCTTCCCGGCGCTGGCGCTCGGACCCATCGTCGAGCACCTCGCCGGCGGCCTCGGCCAGACCTTCGCGGCGGGGGGGTGAGGTGCAGGACGCCATGCTTCCATCCCGCAACCGCGCCGCCATGCGGCGCACTCTCGCACGTCACCGGCCGAGGCCGCCGACATGGAACCGGGTCCGACGGGACCGCCGCGACCTCCGCCTGTCGGACGTCATCCTCGGCATGCTCGGTCTCACGCTGCTCGGCGCCCTCGGCATCATTGCCGGGACTGCCCTCCTTGGCAGCGCCCTGACCCCCTGAGCCCCCACTCGGCGGCGCGTGACCGCGCCGCCGCCCGAGACGCTTCACCATCCAATCGGACAACCGCAATGGCCCGCCCAAACTCCACGAGCCTGTTCAGCGCCGCCCTCGTCGGGCCCGCGCTCGTCGGCGCCCTGACCAAGCTCGACCCCCGTAAGATGATCAAGAACCCGGTCATGTTCGTGGTCGAGGTCGTGGCCGCGCTCACCACCGTCCTGTTCGTCCGCGACGTGCTGACGGGCGGTGCCAACCTCGCCTTCTCCGGCCAGATCATCCTCTGGCTCTGGTTCACGGTGCTGTTCGCCAACTTCGCCGAGGCCATCGCCGAAGGGCGCGGCAAGGCCCAGGCCGACAGCCTCCGGCGCACCCGCACCGAGACCATGGCCAAACGCCTCACCGGCGCCGGCCGCGACTTCGAGACCATCCCCGGCAACGACCTGAAGGTCGGCGACGTGGTTCTGGTCGAGGCCGGCGACATCATCCCGTCGGACGGAGAGGTCATCCTCGGCGTGGCATCGGTCAACGAGGCCGCCATCACCGGCGAATCCGCCCCCGTCATCCGCGAATCCGGCGGCGACCGCTCGGCCGTGACCGGCGGGACGCAGGTGCTCTCCGACGAGATCCGGGTGCGCATCACGGCCGCGGCCGGCTCGACCTTCGTCGACCGCATGATCGCCCTGGTGGAAGGCGCCTCGCGCCAGAAGACCCCCAACGAGATCGCGCTCAACATCCTGCTCGCCGGCCTGACCATCATCTTCGTCTTTGCCGTCGCCTCGATCCCGAGCTTCGCCTCCTATGCCGGCGGGTCGATCCCGCTGATCGTGCTCGTCGCCCTGTTCGTCACCCTGATCCCCACCACCATCGGCGCGCTGCTCTCGGCCATCGGCATCGCCGGCATGGACCGGCTGGTGCGCTTCAACGTGCTCGCCATGTCGGGCCGCGCGGTGGAGGCGGCCGGCGACGTCGACACCCTGCTGCTCGACAAGACCGGCACGATCACGCTGGGCAACCGGCAGGCCACCGAGTTCCGCCCCGTCCGCGGCGTGACCGAGCAGGATCTCGCCGACGCGGCCCAGTTGGCCTCGCTGGCCGACGAGACCCCGGAGGGCCGCTCCATCGTCGTCCTGGCCAAGGAGAAGTACGGCATTCGGGCCCGCGACATGGCGAGCCTCAACGCGACCTTCGTACCGTTCACCGCGCAGACCCGGATGAGCGGCGTCGATCTCGACGGTTCCTCCATCCGCAAGGGCGCCGTCGATTCCATCATCGCCTCGGTGAGTTCACAGCCGATGGCAACCCGTGGCTCCGGTGCGGCGCTGGCTTTCAGCCCAGGCGTCGCCGACGAGACGGTGCGCGAGATCCAGTCCATCGCCGAGGACGTCGCCAAGGCCGGCGGCACCCCGCTCGCCGTGACGCGGGACGGCCGGCTTCTCGGCGTCGTCTATCTCAAGGACATCGTGAAGGGCGGCATCCGCGAGCGCTTCGCCGAGCTCCGCCAGATGGGCATCCGCACGGTGATGATCACCGGCGACAACCCCATGACCGCCGCCGCCATCGCGGCCGAGGCCGGCGTGGACGACTTCCTCGCCCAGGCCACGCCGGAGGATAAGCTCGCCCTGATCCGCAAGGAGCAGTCCCAGGGCAAGCTCGTCGCCATGTGCGGCGACGGCACCAACGACGCCCCGGCGCTCGCCCAGGCCGATGTCGGCGTCGCGATGAACACCGGAACGGTGGCGGCGCGCGAGGCCGGCAACATGGTCGACCTCGACAGCGACCCGACCAAGCTCATCGAGATCGTCGGCATCGGCAAGCAGTTGCTGATGACCCGCGGGGCGCTGACCACGTTCTCCATCGCCAACGACGTGGCCAAGTATTTCGCCATCATCCCGGCGATGTTCCTGGTGCTCTACCCGCAGCTCCAGGCCCTCAACGTCATGGGCCTCGCCTCGCCCGAGAGCGCGATCCTGTCGGCCATCATCTTCAACGCGCTGATCATCGTCGTGCTGATCCCGCTGGCGCTGAAGGGCGTGTCCTACCGGGCTGTCGGGGCCGGCGCCCTCCTGCGCCGCAACCTCCTGATCTACGGCCTCGGCGGCATCCTGGTGCCCTTCGTCGGCATCAAGGCCATCGATCTGGCCATCACCGCCCTGCACCTCGTCTGAGCCCCGCGAAACTCCAAATCAGGCCAACGTCCATGCTGAACCAGCTTCGCCCCGCCCTCGTCCTGCTGATCGCCCTGACGGCCATCACCGGGCTCGCCTACCCCCTCGCGATGACCGGCATCGCGGGGGCGATCTTCCCGGCCAAGGCCGCCGGCAGCCTGATCGAGCGCGACGGCAAAGTCGTCGGCTCCAGCCTGATCGGGCAGTCCTTCACGCAAGCCGGATACTTCCACGGTCGCCCCTCGGCCACGAGCGCCGCCGATCCGGCCGACGCCGGCAAGACCGTCCCGTCGCCCTACAACGCCGCGAACTCGTCGGGCTCGAACCTCGGGCCGACGAGCGCCGCCCTGGCCGAGCGGGTCAAGGGCGAACTCGACGGCCTCAGGGCCGAGAATCCCGGTAAGCCCGTCCCGGTCGACCTCGTCACCACCAGCGGCTCGGGCCTCGACCCGGACATCTCGCCGGACGCCGCCCTGTTCCAGGTGCCCCGGATCGCCAAGGCGCGCAGCCTGCCCGAGGATCGGGTGCGTTCCCTGGTGGAAGCGCAGGTCCAGGGTCGTCTCCTCGGCATCCTCGGCGAGCCCCGCGTCAACGTGCTCGCCCTCAACCTCGCCCTGGACGGTTCGGGGTCGAAGTAGAACCGCCAGATGACAGGCCGCCCCATGTCGACGCCGCATCGCGATCCGGACCGTCCCTCGCCCGACGCCCTGCTGGAGGCCGCGCGTCGGGAGGAAGGCGGACGGGGTCGCCTCAAGATCTTCCTCGGGGCGGCCCCGGGGGTCGGCAAGACCTACGAGATGCTCACCGTCGGGCGCGCGCGGCTTAAGGCCGGCACCGACGTGGTCGTCGGCGTGGTCGAGACGCACGGGCGCGCGGAGACCCTGGCGCTCGTCGAGGGCTTCGAGGTGCTTGGCCGGCGGTCGGTCGCGTACCACGGCACGGCGCTCGACGAGATGGACCTCGACGGCCTGCTGGCCCGCAGGCCCGCCCTGGCGCTGGTGGACGAGCTCGCCCACACCAACGCGCCGGGCTCGCGCCATCCGAAGCGCTACCAGGACGTCGAGGAACTGCTCGACGCCGGCATCGACGTCTACACCACCCTCAACATCCAGCACGTCGAGAGCCTGAACGACGTCGTCGCGCAGATCACCCGCATCCGGGTGCGCGAGACCGTGCCAGACGGCATCCTCGACCGCGCCGACGACATCGAGGTGGTCGACCTCAACCCCGACGACCTGATCCAGCGCCTCCGGGACGGCAAGGTCTACGTGAAGGGCAACGCCGAGCGCGCCCTCAAGCACTACTTCTCCCGCGGCAACCTGACGGCCCTGCGCGAGCTGGCGCTCCGCCGCACCGCAGACCGGGTCGACGACGAGCTCATCAGCCACATGCGGGCCAACGCCATCGCTGGCCCCTGGGGAGCCGGGGAGCGGGTGCTCGTCTGCGTCAGCGAGGACCCGAACTCCGCCGGCCTCGTGCGCCACGCCAAGCGCCTCGCCGACCGCCTGCACGCGCCGTGGACCGCCATCACCGTGGAAGGGCCGCGCAGCCTGTCCCTCGACGAGGCCGCGCGCGACCGCATCGCCGACACCCTGCGCCTCGCCGACCGGCTTGGCGGGGACGCGGTCACGCTTCCGGGCGGCCGGCGCGTCGCCGACGACATCCTCGCCTTCGCCCGCTCGACCAACGTCAACCACGTCATCCTCGGCAAGGCCGAACGCTCGCCGCTGTTCGAGCTCCTCAACGGCTCGGTGGTGCACGACATTATCCGCCGGTCCGGCAACATCAGCGTGCACGTCATCACCGGCGAGGCCGCGAAGGCCGATCCGGTCCCGGCGAAGACGGTCGCGACGGCGGTCGAGAAGCGGCCCGTCGAGATCCTGCCCTATGCCGTCGGGCTCCTCGGCACGGGTGCCGCCCTCGGGCTCGCGCTGCTGGTCGAGCCTTATCTCGGCGTCGAGAACGCCGACCTCATCCTGCTGACCGCCATCGTCGCCGTCGCGGTGCGCTTCGGCCTGGGGCCGTCGCTCGTGGCCGTGGTCGCCGCGTCGTTGGCCTACAACTTCTTCTTCCTGCCGCCGGTCTACACCCTGACCATCGCGGACCCGACCAACATCGCCGCGTTCCTGTTATTCACGGTGGTGGCGGTAGCCGTCTCGAACCTGGCGTCCCGATCCCGCCGCGAGGCGGTGGTCTCGCACGGCAGGGCGCGGGCGACCGAGCGGCTCTACGGCTTCAGCCGCAAGCTCGCCGGATGCGGCACCCTCGACGACGTGCTCTGGGCGACCTCCGCCCAGATCGCCGCCATGCTGAGGGTCCGGGTCGTCGTCCTGCTCCCCGATCAGGGAGCGGTCTCCGTCCGGGCCGGCTTCCCGCCCGAGGACACCCTCGATGCGGCCGACCTGGGCGCCGCGAATTGGACCTTCGACAACGAGCGGCCCGCGGGGCGGGGCGCCGACACGCTACCGGGGGCCAAGCGGCTGTTCCTGCCGATGCGGACGGGCCGCGGCATCGTCGGGGTCATCGGCCTCGACACCGACGGCATCGGACCGATCCTCTCACCGGAGAGCCGGCGCCTGTTCGACGCGCTGGCCGACATGGCGGCACTGGCCATCGAGCGGGTGCGCCTGGTCGAGGACCTCGACCGGGCGGAGCGCGCCGCCGAGACCGACCGGCTGCGGCAGGCCCTGCTCACCTCGATCTCGCACGACCTGCGCACCCCTCTGTCCTCGGTGCTCGGTGCGGCCACGACCCTGCGCGACCTCGACGAGGCCTTGGAAGCAGACGCCAAGAGGGACCTTCTCGACACCATCATCGAGGAGTCCGAGCGGCTGAACCGCTTCATCGTCAACCTCCTCGACATGACCCGATTGGAGGCGGGGGCCGTGGCGGCGAGCCTCACGCCGCAGGACGTCGGCGAGACCGTCGACACCGCACTGCGCCGCTTAGGCTCAATCCTCGCCGGCCATCGGGTCGAGCTCGATCTTCCGGCCACCCTGCCGGCCCTGCGCCTCGATCCGGTGCTGTTCGAGCAGGTGCTGGTCAACCTCCTCGACAACGCCGCCAAGTACGCCCCCGAGGGGTCCACCGTCACCGTCAGGGGCTCTGTCGAGCGTGGGCAGGTCCGTCTCACGGTCCTCGACGAGGGCGACGGCCTGCCCGAGGCCGACGTCGAGCGCGTGTTCGACAAGTTCTATCGCGTCCGGAAGGGCGACAGCGTCCGGGCCGGGACCGGCCTCGGCCTCGCCATCGCCCGCGGGTTCGTCGAGGCCATGGGCGGCACGCTGACGGCCGGCAACCGCCGCGACCGCCTGGGCGCCGTTTTCACCGTCCTCCTGCCCGTCCCCCCGGCGGGAAACGTTCGCGCGGATCTGGCGGCATGAGCATGAACATCCTCGTCATCGACGACGAGCCGCCGATCCGGAAGCTCCTGCGCATGGGCCTTGCGACCCAGGGCTACGAGACCTTCGAGGCACCGAACGCACGCGCCGCGCTGGACGTCCTGTCCCGTGAGACCGTCGACCTGATCATCCTCGACCTCGGGCTGCCCGACATGCGCGGGCACGACCTGCTGCGCCTGATCCGCAAGGACCATCGCGACCTGCCCGTGGTGGTCCTGTCCAGCCGGGACGACGAGGCCGGCAAGGTCGAGGCGCTCGACCTCGGGGCGGACGACTACGTCACCAAGCCCTTCGGCATGGGCGAATTGCTGGCCCGCATCCGCGCGGCCCTGCGCCACCAGCTCGCGGTCCAGGGCGAACGCGCCCTGTTCGAGGTCGACGGCCTCAGCGTCGACCTGGTGCGCCGCCTGGTCCGGGTCCGCGGCGAGGAGGTGAAGCTCACGCCGCGCGAGTACGACTTCCTGCGCGTCCTGATCCAGCATGCCGGGAAGGCCTTGACCCACGCCCAACTCATGAGCGAGGTCTCCACCTCGTCCGACCCGCAGTACCTGCGGGTCTACATGCGCCAGCTTCGCCTAAAGCTGGAGGCCGATCCCGAGCGCCCGCGCATCCTCCTGACCGAGACCGGCGTCGGCTATCGCCTGCGTGCCCCCGAGGACGAGGCCCGGGCTTGATGGCGGGTTTCGCCGTGCATGAAGGCGAACCCTTCGAGATCCTTCCGGACCCGGGCGCTTGAGCGAGCCCCTCGACCCCTACCGCAGTTCCGCGACCGAGCCGACCCGAATGACCATCGACGAGATCCTATCGCCCGACCAAGTCGCCGTCGGGGTCCGCACGGCGAGCAAGGCCGCGCTCCTGGACGACCTGGCGCGCCGGGCCGCCCAGGCGCTCGGCCTCGATGCCGCGTCGCTGCGGACGGCGCTGGAGAAGCGCGAGGGCCTCGGTTCGACCGGGGTCGGGGACGGCATCGCGCTGCCGCACGCCCGGCTGGAGAGCGTCAGGCGCCCGTTCGGATGCCTGGTACGCCTGCGCGACGCGGTGGACTTCGACGCCATCGACGAACGGCCGGTGGACCTCGTGTTCCTACTGCTGCTCCCGACCGATGCGCAGGGTTCGCAATTCAATGCCCTGGCCT
Organism: Methylobacterium sp. WL120; assembly: GCF_008039465.1. NCBI lineage: Bacteria > Pseudomonadati > Pseudomonadota > Alphaproteobacteria > Hyphomicrobiales > Methylobacteriaceae > Methylobacterium > Methylobacterium sp. WL120. The sequence continues at coordinate 23,318 of NZ_VRUT01000037.1, forward strand.
GCGTCGCCCGCCGGATGCGTGATACCGAGGCGGTGGCGGCGATGCGGGGAGCCCGCGATGCGGGCGCGCTGTACGCGACCATGAGGGGCAGCCGGACGGCACCGTGACGGTCTACCCGCTGTCGATACAACGACACTGGATGCCATGCAGCCTAACGTTCCATGATGGGTGGATTGCAGTCGGTCCGCTTCTGGGGGCCAATGTATGTGTGGATCGGCGTCGAAAAATGACACCGGCCGAGCCGTTCCTAACTTTCTAACGCAGTGTGAAAATTGGAGTTTCCAGTAGGGTCACGATCAGCGCCGGTTGTGACCCCACTCCTCAAGGTACTTTGTCAAACATCGCAGTGACTTTACAGAGCTGAAGGAGGGTTCAGGCTTCAAAGCTGATCCACAGCGGAACGATGCAATCCGAAAATCGGCCCTTTCAGAGCCCTGATCCAGGGCCTCGCCGAGGCGCTCCGACCGAGCTCGCGACGTCGCCGGGAGCAGTCAGCGGAACCCTGCTGCGCCAGGCGGTCCCGGATCGCGCCTTCTCGAAGCCGGCCTCGTAGAGGCTTCGCATGTACGAGACCTCGAAGCCGTCCACCGTCGTCGGCCTGGGAGCCGACCCGTCGATGTAGGCGAGGTGGAACCCTGCCCGGCGGCTGGCGGCGAAGGCGTAGGCCGCCGCCAGGCTTGCCGAGCTACGCGCCTGCGCCCCAGTGGCGAGGGTCTGCTGGACGATGGGAAGGGTCTCGGCCCGCACGATCTCGAACTCGGGATCGATCCGCCCGTTCATGAGGACGTAGAAGTCGGCCTTCCCCGGGGCGCCACGGATCCTGTCGCCGACGAGCGCCGCCTGGGGCAGGATGAAGACCGGCGCGACCACGGCGCCGTCGACGTGGAGTTCCTGATGGACGCGTCCCTCGGCCTGCACGTCGAAAAGCTGCGGTTGGAACACCGCCGGCACGCTGGCCGATGCCGTGAGCACGTCACGGAACAGTGCCATGGCGCTCGGGGCGCCGCTCGCGGCGATGGTGCCCATGTTCCAGACCATGGCCCGCTTGGCGTCGAGGTTCGTCGTCATGACCAGTAGCCGTCGACCCTTGGCATGCTCGCTCGCCACCGCCGCCAGCAGGTCGGTGGTGACGTAGCGCCCGACGAGGTCGCGAAGGCGCTGGTCTCCGAACAGCCCCGATCCGAAGACCACGTTGGCGAGGCTCGGATTGGCGACGAGCGAGGAGGCGACGCCACTCGTGTAGATCTCGGTGAGGACCGGGTCGTAGGCCGTTCCCAGGAAGGCGAACGGCGCGATCAGCGCTCCGGTGCTGACGCCCGAGACGAGGGAGAACTCGGGCCGCGTTCCCGCCGCCGACCAGCCGTTGAGGACCCCGGCCCCGTAGGCGCCGTCGCCGCCGCCGCCCGACAGCGCCAGGTATGTGAACGGCCTCGAACGCGGCTGTCGGGCTCCCATGAACGTCGCGTACCGCTCCAGGGGAACGTCGGCGAATATCCGTGCGCCGGGAATGCCCGCCACCTCGGCCGCCGCGGACTCGCTCGCGGTGTAGGGCGTCCGCGGAAGCGAGGCGCAGGCCACGAGACTCGACAGTGCGGTCGCTGCGACGACGGCCCGTATCCGGCCTGCGAATGGCATCGTCTTCATGGAAAGCCTCTCGCTCCCCCTCAACAGAGGGTCGGTCACGCGCGCACTCGGCCGGTTCAGACTTGGGCCAGCCGCAGAAGGTCCAGCAGGGCCGCGGTCAGCCCGGCCGGGTCGGCCGGTCCGAGCCCGAGGGCGATGGCAAGCCAGGAGCCCTCGACGAGAGCTCGCACGGCGTGGGCACGGCCCGGTTCGATGCCGTTCAGGTCCGGGTCCAGCCATGCGTCGGAGAAGCCCTGCCACCGGCGGAGCGCCTCCGGGTCGGCAAGCAGCGCCGCCAGGATGACGGGCCGGTTGCAGGCAGGGTCCGGCGCGACGAGGGCCTGGACGTAAGCCCTCAGACGACGTCCTCGCGGATCGGGATCGGCGGCCGAGAAACGGAGCAGGTCCCGCTGAAGCCGGGCGATGAGGTCGTCCAGCAACGAGGCCCGCAGCCTCGCCTTGCTGGGGAAGTGATGGAGGAGCCCGCCCTTGCTGGTGCGCGCCTCCCGCGCGACAGCCTCCAACGTCAGCGCCTGCACGCCGTGGCGCAGGAGTACGCGGGAAGCGGCCTGGAGGAGCCGCTCCTTGCGGTCCGAGCCCTTTCGGGCGCGGATCGGCGATGCTGGCGGCGTGGCCGATGCCATCGGGTCGTGGGCCACGAGCATCACGCCGGCACCTGTCCGTGGCTATGCGGGTCCGCGGCGGGCACCGCCTTTCCTTCGCCCTGACCGGGCTTGATCCGGTACCAGCCGACATACAGTGCGGGCAGGAAGAACAGGGTCAGGAAGGTGCCGGCGATGATGCCGCCGATCATGGCGTAGGCCATCGGCCCCCAGAAGATCTCGCGGGCGATGGGGATCATCGCGAGGCTGGCGGCGGCGGCGGTTAGGAGAATGGGCCGCATGCGATGGCAGGTCGCCTCGACCACCGCGTCCCACCTCGGCATGCCCGTGGCCTCGTACTCCTCGATCTGGGCGACCATGATCACCGAGTTGCGGATGATGATGCCGATGAGGGCCAGCACGCCGAGGATGGCGACGAAGCCGAGGGGCGCCCCCGAGGGCAGAAGGGCCGCCACGACGCCGATCAGGCCGAGGGGCGCGACGCTGACCACCAGGAAGAGCTTCTGGATGCTCTGCAGCTGCACCATGAGGAAGAAGGCCATGGCGAGGAGCATCACGGGCGCCACGGCCGCGATGGGACCGGAACCCTTCCCGCTTTCCTCGACCTCGCCACCCGTCGCGAGGACGTAGCCTGGGGGAAGCGTCTTCCGGAACGCCTCGATCTCGGGCTTCAGGGCGGCCACGACCGTGGCCGCCTGCGTGGCGTCCTTGATTGTGGTCTTCACGGTGATGGTGGGGAGCCGGTCGCGCCGCCAGACGATGGGTTGCTCCAAATCGTAGCGGATTTTGGCGAAGGCCAGCAGGGAGACGGTGCTGCCGTTGGGGAGCGGGACCTGCAGGCTCTTCAGCGTATCGATGGAGTGCCGCTCGGCGGCCTGGGCGCGGCTGACCACGTTTACGAGATAGATCGAATCCCGGACTTGGGTGATGCTGCCACCGCCCACGACCCCGTTGAGGATCGTGGCGATGTCCTTCGAGGTGATGCCGAGCTGGCGGGCCTTGTCCTGCAGGATCTCTACCTTCAGCACCTTGCCGGGCTCGTTCCAGTCCAGCGTCGGGACGGACAGGCTGGCGTTCGCGGCGACGATGTTCGACAGTGTCATCGCCGACTGGCGCACCACCTGCAGGTCGGGACCGCCGATCCGGTACTGGATCGGGCGTCCGACCGGCGGCCCGATGTCCAGTGGGTGTACGAAGACGTCGGTGCCGACGAAGTCCCGCTTCGCAACCTTGCTCAGGCGAGCGATGGTGCGACCGCGCGCTTCCAAGGAGGCCGTCTCGATGACGATCTGGCCGAAGAAGGCATTGGCGAGCTGCTGATCCAGCGGAAGGTAGAAGCGGACGGCGCCCTGTCCGACGTAGGAGGTCCAGTGCCGGATCTCGGGATCGCCCTTCAGCACGCTCTCGAAGCGGTCCATCTGGGCCTGCGTCTCGCCGATGCTGGCGCTCTGCGGCAGCGTCATGTCGACGAGCACCTCGGGCCGATCCGAGGACGGGAAGAACTGCTGCTGGACGAAGCCGAGGCCGTAGACGGAGGCCCCGAGCAGCGCGACGCAGACCGTCACGGTCAGCCAGCGATGGCGCATGGCGGGCAGGAGCAGGGCGCGGAAGGCCGAGAGCGTGCGGCTCGGCTTGTCGTGGTGGCCCTTGATGGCCTTCGGCAGGATCTTGACCCCGATCAGGGGGGTGAACGCCACGGCCACCACCCATGAGACGAGGAGCGAGACCGCGATGACGACGAAGAGCGAGTAGGTGTACTCGCCCGCCGACGAGCCGTTGAATCCGATGGGGATGAAGCCCGCCACCGTCACGAGCGTGCCCGTCAGCATCGGGAAGGCGGTGGAGGTGTAGGCGAAGACGGCGGCCTTCTGCAGGCTGTCGCCGACCTCCAAACGTGCGACCATCATCTCGACGGAGATCATGGCGTCGTCGACCAGGAGGCCGAGCGCGATGATGAGCGCGCCGAGCGAGATGCGCTGGAGCGTCACCCCCATGGCGTCCATGATCACGAAGGTGATGGCCAGGACCAGCGGGATGGAGAGCGAGACGACGAGGCCGGCGCGCCACCCCAGGCTGATGAAGCTCACCGCCAGAACGATCACTACCGCCTCGATCAGGGCCTGGACGAAGCCGCCCACGGCCTCCTCCACGATCTTGGGCTGGTCTGAGACGAGGTGGATGCCGACGCCCGCGGGCAGGTCGGCTTCGAGCTCGCGCATCTTCTCCTTCAGCGCCTCGCCGAAGTGCAGGAGATTGGCGCTGGCCTGCATGGCGACGGCGAGCCCGATGGCGGGCTGGCCGTCGTAGCGGAACAGGGCCTCGGGCGGATCGGTGAAGCCGCGGGAGATCTCGGCCACGTCCGAGAGCCGGAAGAAGCGGTCGTTGATCCGCAGGTTGATGGCCTTCAGGCTGTTCTCGTCCGTGAACTGCCCGCCGACGCGCACGCTGACCTGCTCGGGCCCGGCCTGGATCACGCCCGAGGGCTGGACGGCGTTCTGGGCCTGCAGGGTGTTGATGACGCTCTGCATGTCGATGCCGAGCGCGGCGAGCTTGCGCACCGAGAAGTCGAGGTAGATCACCTCGTCGCGCGCGCCCAGGATCTGGGTCTTGCCGACGTTCTCCACGGCCAGGACGCCGGTGCGCACCTGCTCGACGTAGTCGCGGAGCTGACGCATCGAGAGGCCGTCCGACGTGAAGGCGTAGATGTTGCCGAACACGTCGCCGAACTCGTCGTTGTAGCCCAGCGGCTGGACGCCCTGCGGGAACGTGCCCTGGATGTCGCCGAGGCGCTTGCGCACCTGGTAGAACAGCCACGGGATGGTTTTGGGGGGCGTGGTCTCGCGAAGGTTGACGAACACGGTTGTCTGGCCCGGGGTCGTGTAGCTCTTCGTGTAATCGACCGCGTTGATCTGCTTGACCTCCTTCTCGATGCGCTCGGTCACCTGTTGCAGCGTCTCGTCGATGGTGGCGCCCGGCCAGCGGGCCTGGACGACCATGGTCTTGATCGCAAAGGCCGGGTCCTCCTCGCGCCCGAGCTTGGTGTAGGCCATGGCCCCGGCCAACAGCGCGATGGCCATGAGGAACCAGATGAAGGACCGGTGGGACAGCGCCCATTCCGAGATGTTGAAGGATTTCATCGGCGCATCCTTGCGCGGCTCGACAGGTCCGGGACCCGCGGGTGAACGGAAAGGGCGATTGGAGGGGAAGACCGCGGCGGATCGGGCCTAGAGGTCGGTCTCGGGAAGCCGGACGGCCTGGCCCTCGGTGAAGCCGTGGACGCCGGCGACGGCGACCTTCTCGCCGGCCTTGAGACCGGTCCCGACGAAGGCGCGACCCTCCTCGCGTTCCAGGATCGTGACCTCGCGGCGGTTTATGGTCCTGCCGTCCGGGGCGACGACCCAGACCGCGGCGTGGCCGTCGTCCTCGACGAGGGCCGTCGACGGCACCGGGAAGCGCGGAGAGACCGGCCGCTCGAACGCGACCGTGACGGTATTGCCGAGGCGGAAACCATCGGGCGGATCGATCAGGGACATGCGCACGCGTCGCGTCCGGGTCGAGGCTTCGGCCAGGGGACCGATCTCGCGCACGCGGGCCCTGGCGGTGACCTCGGGAACCTCCTGGAGCCTGACCGTGAACTCGATGTCCTTCGGCATTTCGCCGATCAGATCGTCCGGGATGTCGACCACGGCCTCGCGCACGTCGGGACGCGCCATCGTGACCACCACCTGCCCCGGCGGGACCACCTGCCCGACCTCGGCGCTCCACGCCGTGACGACGCCGTCGAAGCCCGCGGTGAGCGTGGCGTAGCCGAGCTCGTCCGTGGCCTTCTGCAGGGCGGCCTTGGCCTGGGCCAGCCGGGCGTCGGCGGTGTCGCGATTGGCCACCGCCCCGTCGAGCTGGGCCTGCGTCACGGCGCTGTTGTTCTCGAACAGGATGCGTTGCCGCCCCTCGGCGGCCGAGGCGTTCTTCACTTGCGCCTGGGCATCGGCCACGTCGGCGCGGGCCCGCACCAGGGCGAACTGCTGCACGGTGGGATCAAGGGCGGCAAGCCGCGTGCCCTTGGCGACTTGGTCGCCGACGAAGACGTCGCGGGCGACGATGCGACCGCCGATCCGGAAGCCGAGTTGGCTCTCGTAGCGAGGCTGGACCGTGCCCGCGAAGGGGCCGAAGGTCCGGGCTTCCTCCAGTGCCACGGTCGTCGTCAGGACCGGGCGGACCGGCGGCGGGGCCTCGGCCTTCTGCTCCTTGCAGCCCGAAAGGGCGACGAGGGCGGCGATGGGGAGGACGAGGCGTCTCACGGCGTGCCCTTTCCGGCGACGGTGACCTTTCGGCCCGGTGACAGGAACTGGATGCCGGCGGTGACGACCTCCTCGCCGGGCTCGACGCCACCGGCGAGGACGATGCCCGAGCCTTCGTAGCGGTCGATCTCGACGGGCTTGGGCGACACGCTCCCCGTTCCCGGGTCGAGGACCCACACCGCCGACGCGTCCTTCCATCGGAAGAGCGCGCTCCACGGCAGCGTCACCGCATCCCGCGGGCGCAGGCGGGCACGTCCGAGCACCACCGCCCCCAGCGACATCCCGGCCGGCACCGCGTCGAGACCGATCTTCACGCGGACGCCGCCGGAGTTCGTGTCGACGGTGGGGGAGATCTCCCGCACGGTCCCGACTGTGGTCACGCGCGGGTCGGCCTGGAGCGAGACGTCGACCTTCCGGCTCTCGGGGGGCGGCTCCAGCAGGATGGTCGGGACCGTGAAGACGGCGTCGCGGCTTCCGTCCTGCGCCAGCGTGAACACGGTCTGGCCAGAGGAGACCACCTGGCCTGCCTCCGCGCTGCGGGCTGTGATGATGCCGGCCACGCCGGTCCGAAGCTCGGTGTAGGTGAACTGCTCCTTGGCCGTCCCGAGGGCCGCCCGGGCCGAGTCGACCGACGCCTGCGTCGTTCTAAGCTGCTGCTCCGCCCCGTCGTAGGTGGTGCGGGTGGTATAGCCGCTCTTCATCAGGGTCTGCTGGCGCTCGAAGTTCACCTTGGCTTGGGTGAGGAGCGCCTCGGCGGAGTTTAGCGCCGCCTGGGCGGTGTCGACGTTGACCTGTTGCTCCTGCGGCTCCAGCCTCGCGATGACCTGATTGGCCTGGACGTGGTCCCCGACCTCGGCCAGGCGCTCCGCGATCTTGCCGGTTACACGGAAGGAGACGTTGGATAGATACTTCGCCTGGATGTCCCCGCTCAGCACCACGTCCTCCGAGACCGGGGTGCGGATCGCGGTGACCGTCTTCACGGAGACCGCCTCGGTCGTAGGCCGACCGTCGGCCGCAACCGCATCGGCGGCGGCGAGCAGCGCGACAAAAACAAGCGTCAGGCGGGTCATCATGGGATCGGGCTCCGTGTCACCCGCGTGGATGGGAGGCGAAGGAGCGGCTGCGAGGGGGCGGAGCAGCCGCTCCTTCTTGGCCGTCGAACCTGAGGAGGGGGCGACGGCCATTCCGGTGCCCCGGGATGGGGCGAAAAGGTTTTCCCGGCGCGGTGATGCGGCCGTGACGGCGACGCGCTTGCCGGAATGCCCTTGATCTACTAATAACTAACCAGTCAGTCAACAGAGAACGAAATGAGCAAGGCGGCGGTCGGACCGAGGCAAAGACGCAAGGAAGCGCGACCGGGCGAGATCCTGGAGGCGGCGTTCGAGGAGTTCGCCCTCAAGGGCTTCGCCGGGACGCGGGTCGACGACGTCGCCGTGCGCGCCGGGATCACGAAGGGCACGGTCTACCTCTACTTCCCGAGCAAGGAGGATCTGTTCGTCGCCACCTTCAAGGAGATGGTGCAGCCGACCCTCGACCTGCTCGCCAGCTTGGCGACCAATCCGAAGGGCCCGGCGATGGAGATCCTTCGGGCCTACTTCCGGTTCGTCTACGACGCCCTGGTCCATGACCGACGCGGCCGGGAGTTGCTCCGGCTGCTGCTCGCCGACGGGACGCGCTTTCCGGAACTGGCTGTGCGGTGGCACGACGAGGTCATCGGGCCGGTGAACGCCCGGTTGGCCGCCGTCCTCGCCTACGGTGTGGAACGCGGCGAATTCCGGCCGGTCGCGGCGAGCGAGTTCCCGAACCTCATGATGGCAGCCGCGGTGTCCGCCTCGATCTGGCGCACGCAGTTCGGGGATGCCTACCCCATGGATATGGCCGCCTACTTCGACGCCCACCTCGACATGCTTGAACGGACCCTCGTCGTGGGCCGCGCAGGCGAAGGTCGCTGAGATTCGATCAGGAGGACGTCATGGAAATCGCGGTCCTTACGGCCGCCACCGGCCTGGCCGGCTCCCTCGTGGGCGCGGCCTCGTCGCTGGTGACGACGTGGTGACCCAGAACGGCGCGCGCAAGGCGCAATGGCAGGCACAGGAAGCGGGAAAGCGCGAGGCGCTCTACGACGAGTTCATCGCCGAGGCGTCGAAGTGTCTGGCCGACGCGATCACGCACGATCCGGAGGGGCCGGAGGTGGTCGTCGGCATGTTTGCCATCATCGGTCGCATGCGCCTGAGATCGACACGTCCGGTGATCGAGGCGGCCGAGCGGCTGCTGTCGCGCGTGGTCGACATCTACGCCTCGCCGAACCTGACCTTCGCCGAGATCCAGGACAGGATCAGGCAGGGGAAGGACGCAGACCCCCTCGCCGACTTCGGTGAAACCTGCCGCCGGGAACTCGAAGTCCTTCGGCTTTAAGGCGAAACCGGAGCGCATTGGCGGCCGTCCTCGCGAGGGCGATGCTTGATGTATGTGGCGTTAGACCGGTGAGGACACTCATGGCAGGTCAAGGACCAAGTCGTGAATTTGCTGCGGACGTTCGCTTGCTGCGGCGGAGACACGGCGCTGCTCCTCTTCGGGAACAGCATGAGGCCACTCTCAAGCACCTGCATCCCGAGACCGTTGCAAGCGATGCCAACCGATGCGCGCGCGCCTCAGCCCTGTCCCTAATTCAGATTAGGATTGGTAGGTCTCAGCTCCCTCAGGATGCCCCTTCATCCACCAAGTTCGATCTGCTCTCTTCAAAGGGACGGAGCCGCCCTTCAGTCAGGCATTTTGTGGCCTTGAACGATCTAATTGGCGCCTGACAGCGATCAGAGGCGGGGTTGTGTGCTCTAAGGCAAGCCAAAAGGTCATCGCTTCCTGAACACTCAGACCACGAACGTCCGCTTGATCGGCCCCCACGAGGTGGTCCAAGGGTAAAGTTAGTGCACGGTGGGCCGCTCCGCCACGGGTAGCTTGGCCGGCGGAGCTGGTCTGGCGAGCGCAGCCGGCCAAGCGGAGAAGGCTGGCATGAA